>PARP01000017.1 GCA_002711565.1 Bacteroidota bacterium | reverse complement strand
AGTACTTTTAACTTAAAATTCTCACTGTAACGATTGATTGTTTTATTCATAATTCTAAATATTGTGTAGAGTTATTTCAGGACGGGACACAAATATCTCATATCTCATAGTTCATATCTCATAGTTCATAGTTAATAAAGTTCCTGAACCTCTTTCCATCTAAAGCATTCCACCGTATGATCATTCACCATTCCGGCGGATTGCATAAATGCATAACATATCGTAGAACCTACAAACTTAAAGCCTCTTTTCTTTAAATCTTTACTCAAGGCATCAGATTCTTTGGATGTGGCAGGCATTTCACTTATAGATTTGCGTTTATTAACGATTGGCTTACCACCTACAAATTGCCAAATGTATTTATCAAAGCTTCCAAACTCTTCCTGAACCTTCATAAATGCAATTGCATTGGTTTTTGAAGAATTGATCTTTAGCTTATTTCTTATGATTCCTGCATCCTGCATCAAACTTTGAAGTTTTGCGTCATCATATTTTGCGATCTTCTTATAATCGAAATGATCAAATGCCTTTCTGAAGTTCTCACGTTTATGAAGAATGGTTTTCCAGCTCAATCCTGCCTGAAATCCATCTAAAAGAATCTTTTCATACCATTTAGTATCATCATGTACGGGAACTCCCCATTCAGTATCATGATATTTGATCATTAGGGCATCATCAGAAGGCCATCCACAGCGTTTTTTTTCCATTTGTCAATATATTTTAGAAATTCGTCAATCAATCATCTAGAAATTTAAATATGATCAAATTTACAATTATATTTGCGCACAACTTAGATTAAAAAATACAATTATGAAAACTAAAGATGCCGGATTCAATTCTAAACTTATACATAGCGGCGGAATTAAAGACCCATTAGGAAGTGCAGTAACCCCAATATATCAAACATCAACATTCAGTTTTAAAAGTGCGGAGCACGGAGCAAAATGCTTCTCTGGCGAGAGTGATGGATACATTTATACCAGAATAGGTAATCCAACGATCGCAGATCTTGAAAATACAATGGCTGAACTTGAGAATGGTTATGGTGGTATCGCTACCGGTTCAGGTATGGGTGCAGTTAATACAGTTTATATGACTTATCTCGGACAAGGCAGTCATATCGTTTGTACACAAGCGGTTTATGGCCCTTCGAGAGGTATCTTAGAAACGATTTATCCAAAATTCGGCGTAGAAGCTACCTTCGTAGATTCAACAGATATTAAGAATCTTGAAAATGCAATTCAGGAAAATACAAAGCTTATCTACCTAGAAACTCCTGCAAATCCTACAATGGATATAGCCGATATCAAAGCAATTTGTGAACTGGCACATTCAAAAGGAATCAAAGTTTGTGTTGATAATACTTTCTGTAGTCCGTATTTACAAAAGCCATTAGATTTAGGTGCTGATGTGGTATTACATTCGATGACGAAATTTATTAACGGTCATGCTGATATCGTAGCCGGTATTGTAGTTGCAAAAACTGAAGAGGATTATAAAAAACTTCGTCCAATGATGATCAATCTTGGATGTAATATGGATCCTAATCAAGCATATCTAACCAGAAGAGGTTTGAAAACTCTTTCTATCAGAATAGATAAAGCTCAAGAGAATTGTATTAAAGTAGCCGATTATCTTACTAAGCATCCAAAAGTAAGTTGGGTTAAATATCCTGGTTTAAAAGATCATCCTCAATATGAATTAGGAAAACAGCAAATGAATGGTCCTGGTGCAATGATCAGCTTTGGATTAAAAGGTGGTTTTGAAGCAGGTGAGAAGCTTATGAACTCTGTAGAACTTGCTTTATTGGCAGTTTCATTAGGTGGAATCGAGACTTTAATTCAGCATCCTGCCTCTATGACACATTCAAAATTAACTAAAGAAGGACGTGAAGCGGCAGGAATTACTGATGATTTGGTTCGCTACTCTGTTGGTATTGAAGATGTTGAAGATATCATTAAAGATTTAGAACAAGCTTTAGCAAAAATTTAAACTTTTAGCATAGTTTTTGATAAAATCCTGCTTAGCGGCAGGATTTTTTTTTGACCAAAATTTTACCGATATTTAAAACACTTTTTTCCAACGTAACCTATGAGACGACTTCTTCTTAGCCTATTGATCATAACTGCTGTAAATCTGCAAGCACAGAAAGTTGCTGTAGTATTAAGCGGTGGTGGTGCCAAAGGATTCTCGCATATTGGAGTCCTGAAGGCCTTGGAGGAAAATAATATCCCTATTGATTATATTGCTGGAACATCTATGGGCGCTATTGTTGGTGGACTCTATGCCAGCGGATATTCACCTGAAGAGATCGAAAAGATGATGACTGCTCCGGAATTTCGAAAGTGGGCATCTGGTGAGATCGATCATAAGTACAGATACTATTATAAAAGAAAAGATAAAAATCCTTCATGGATCAGTATGCCTTTCGAATATCAAAAGCGACTGAAAGCAAAGCTCAACTTCAATTTGGTGCCTACACATGTAATGGACTTCACGTTCATGGAGATCCTTGCAGGTCCATCAGCTGCTGCACAATATAATTTCGATAGTTTGTATATTCCTTTCAGATGTGTAGCAACTGATATTGAATCAAGTAAAGCTGTGATTTTTAAAGAAGGACAATTAAGTGATGCCGTTAGAGCCAGTATGTCTGTTCCTTTCTATTTCAATCCGATAGAAATTGATGGGAAGCTACTGTTTGATGGTGGTATGTATAATAATTTCCCTGTTGATATTGCCTATCGCGATTTTGAACCTGACGTGATCATAGGTTCTAAAGCTGCTTCAAATTTCGCTCCACCTGAGGAAGATGATGTGATCTCTCAATTGCAGAATATGCTCATGTCTAAGACTGATTACAACTTCATTCCAGGTAAAGGTGTTTTGATCGAGCCGGACTTAGGGCAAATGAATATTACGGACTTTAGTCGCGCCGAGGAATTTATCGATAGCGGATATATTCATACGATCAATAAGATCGAGATCATCGCATCATTAATAGACAGAAGAACAGATCCAGATGTTCTTGCCGAAGAACGACTTGATTTCCACAATAAAAAACCGAACATTGCTATCGATAGAATTGAGATCAATGGTTTGAATGATCAGCAGAAACTCTATGTGAATAATCATATCCGCAGAAAAAAGGCTTTACTTACATTGGTGGATGTTAAGCAGGAGTACTATAAACTTATTGCAGATGATAAGATCAGAAGTATCTATCCGAGATTATATCATGATACGATCACAGATTTCTACAACCTGAGTTTTGATGTTAAGAAAATGGATAAATTCCTCGTAGAATTTGGTGGTTTACTCTCCACAGGAGTTTATAATCAAGGATATGTAGGATTTCAGTATAACTATTTGAATAAACGAGCTGCTGCTTATTCAGCTGATTTTCATTTCGGTAGGGTTTATTCAGGAGCTCAAATAGGGGCTCGTATAGATTATCCGGCAAACACACCTTATTTCATCGAGTTCAAGTACACGAATAATTATAAAGATTACTTTAAGAATACTACTTATTTTATTGATTTCCAGGAACCTTCTTTCTTAGTGCAAAGCGAAAACTTTGTGACTGCAAACTTTGGTATTCCATTGAGTGCGCAAACCAAGCTTTTAGCCGGATTCAATATTGGTTATTTAAATCATGAATACTATCAAAGTAACAATTTTACTTCTGATGATATTTCTGCAAGAACCAGTTTCTCCTTTTTTGCACCTGCTGTCATTATTGAAAGAGATAATCTAAATCGTAAGCAATATCCAACAGAGGGATATAAGATCAAATTAATGATGAGGTATGTGATAGGAGAGGAGGAATTCAAACCGGGATCTGATCTTACACCTAATAAGCTATTTATTGATAGATTTAAAAAGAACCATTACTACTATCTGTTCCATTTATATTATGACCAATACTTTAACCTTTATAGAGGAAGTAAGATCGGTCTTTTTGCGGAAATGGTGATATCCGATAAAGAATTGTATAATAATTATACATCAAGTATGTTGTCGGCACAGCAGTTTCAGCCATTTACAGATAGTAAGATGACATACCTCCAGAATTATCGAGCTAATTCGTATTTGGCCTTGGGTATCAAGAATATCATTCCGGTAGCCAGTAACTTTGAATTACGTTCAGAATTCTATATCTATCAGGCATATAAAGAGATACAGCAGAATAATTCAACCTTTGAGGCCTTCTATTCTGATGTATTCGACAGACAATCAATTATGGCATCTGTTTCACTTATTTACAATACTCCTCTTGGTCCGATCAGTTTCTCTACAAACTATTATCAGAGGCATAGCAGTAAGTTTACTTTTGTTGCAAGTTTCGGATACTCAATCTTTAACAAAGCTGCAATTAGGTAGTATTCAAAACGTTTCTAATTAATCAAAATTCTTACACCCATATTAAAATATTACTATTTTTGCACTCCTTGTAATGAGCAAAACGCATTATAAGTAAAGTATAGAAAATTAATTAATAATCATAAACATCTATCTCGCTTAAAGCGGGGGCGAATTCTACAACTGTATAATTTACAGCAAAATGGAAGAACAAAGACCAACACCTGAAAAGGACGAGAAAATTATTGATCAAAACGTTGCCGAAGAAGCAACTGAATCAATCGCAGAAAAAGAAAATACTACCGAAGAAACTGCGGAAGAACCAAAAGAATCTCCAAAAACTGAAACCGAGGAATCTACTATCGAAAGTGCTGAAGAAGTTACTGAAGAGGGAGAGGTAGAAGAAGAGGTGATCAATTTCGAGGAAATGACCAAAGAAGAGTTGGTTGTTTTACTTGAGGAATCAGTTAAGGAAGATGATGTTACAAGAATTAAGAATAAAGTAGCTTCTATCAAAGTAGCTTTCCTTAAACTGAACAAAGTAGATAAGGATAAGCAATTTGCTGATTTCATTGAGAATGGAGGAAAAGAAGAAGAATATGTAAATGTGGATGAACCACTGGAAGTACGTTTCAAAGCTTCTTTCAATATTTATAAGCAGAATAAAGCAAAGTATAATGCTGATCAGGAAGCACTTAAAGAGCGCAATCTGGAACTTAAAAAGCAAGTTCTTGAAGAACTGAAAGATCTTATCAATTCTGAAGAGACACTTAAGAAAACCTATGATGAGTTCAAAGCTATTCAGGAGCGTTGGAAAGAGATCGGTATTGTAGCTCAGGGAGAAGTGAACAATCTATGGCAGAATTATCACTTCCTTGTAGAGAAATTCTTCGATAAGGTAAAGATCAATAAAGAACTTCGTGATCTTGATCTAAAGAGAAATCTTGAACAGAAGATCGAGATCTGTGAGAAAACTGAAGAACTATTATTAGAACCTTCGATCATCAAATCTTTCAAAGAGCTTCAAAAGCTTCATGATAACTGGAAAGAGATCGGTCCGGTTCCTTACGATAAAAAAGATGAGATCTGGGATCGCTTTAAAGCGGCAACAGATAAGATCAACGAGCGTAGAAAGAATTATTACGATAATCTTCACGAAGAGCAAAAGAAAAATCTTGAGTCTAAAACTGCATTATGCATTAAGGCTGAAGAACTTTGCACCGTTGAGCTAAGCAATATCAAAGACTGGCAAAAATATTCGGACGAATTAAACGAATTGATGAAAGTCTGGAGAACAATTGGTCCTGCTCCAAAGAAACATAATGATGAGATCTGGGCAAGATTCAAAGGTCAGTTAAATGCATTCTTTGAGCGCAAGAAAGACTTCTACAATAAGCTGAAAGAGCAGCAAATGAACAATTATAACCTAAAAGTTGATTTGTGTGTTCAAGCAGAAGCATTAAAAGAAAGCACTGAATGGAAAAAGACAACCAATGATTTGATCCAGCTTCAGAAAGAATGGAAAACAATAGGACCAGTTCCTAAAAAGCATTCTGATAAGGTTTGGAAGAGATTCCGTACAGCTTGTGATGAATTCTTCGAAAAGAAATCTGAATACTTCTCGAATATTCATAGCCACGAGGCTGATAATCTGACGAAGAAAAAAGAACTTATCGAGAAGATCAAGGCTTATTCATTCTCGGAAAATAAAGAGGAAAATCTTAATGTATTTAAAGATTTCCAAAGAGAATGGATGGATATCGGACATGTGCCTATCAAGATGAAGGACAAGATCCAAAGTGAGTTCAGAAAAGCGATCGATAGTCAAATGCAGAAATTGAGCATTGATGAAACTGAGATGACTGCTATTAACTATAAGACTCGCTTCGAGAATGTTAAGAATGCAGGTGAAGCGAAGAATATGATGTCTCGCGAACGTAGTTTCCTTACAAATAAGATCAATAAATTACGTGATGATATCAATCTCTGGGAAAACAATGTTGGTTTCTTTGCTGAATCGAAAAATGCAAATCTTCTGAAAGTCGAATTTGAAAAGAAAATCGACAAGGCGAAGCAGGAAATGCTCGTCCTGGAAGCAAAATTAAAAGCACTTAATAAATCAATGATAGATTAAAAGAACCGCCGAAAGGCGGTTTTTTTTTGACTTATTCGTACTTTTGAATAAAAGATGCGAATATGAATGGAAATACTTTTGGGAAAGCTTTTGCCTTAACAACATTTGGAGAGTCTCACGGAAAAGCAATGGGTGGTATCATTGATGGCTGTCCTGCCGGTTATAGTCTTGATTTTGAAGCTATTCAGAATGAGCTTAATAGACGTAAGCCTGGACAATCAAAGGTCTCAACTGCCAGAGCTGAATCCGATAAAGTAGAATTCCTTTCAGGCATCTTTGAAGGGCAAACTACCGGTACTCCGATTGGATTTATTATCCATAATAAAGATCAGCACTCATCAGATTATAATAATCTAAAAGATGTATTTCGACCTTCACATGCTGATTTTACGTACACAAAAAAATATGGGATCAGGGATCATAGAGGTGGAGGTAGAGCCTCAGCTCGAGAAACAATTTGTAGAGTTGTGGCCGGAGCCATTGCTAAACAGATCTTAAATCAATCGAGTATTAATATTCAGGCTGCTGTTTCTCAAGTTGGCGAGATTAAAGCTGATTTGGATCTTAAAAAACTGAATTCCAAAGCTATTGAAGAATCTATTGTCAGGTGTCCAGATGAGAAGGCTTCTGATGCAATGATTGCATTGATTGAGGAAATGAAAGAAGAAGGTGACTCTTTAGGCGGAATAATTACCTGTGTTATAGATAATTGTCCGGTTGGGCTCGGTGAACCTGTTTTCGACAAATTACAAGCTGATCTTGCCAAAGCAATGTTAAGTATCAATGCTGTAAAAGGATTTGAATATGGTTCCGGTTTTGAAGGATGCTCTTCCAGAGGCTCCGAGTTGAATGATCCATTCTTTGTTTCAGAAGAACGTGTTCGTACAACTTCAAATAATTCGGGAGGAATTCAAGGTGGCATCAGCAATGGCGAACAAATAAACTTTAATGTTGCCTTTAAACCGACTGCAAGCATTAAAAAATCGCAATCAACTGTTGATCAATCCGGGAAAAAGGTTGAACTTAAAATTGAAGGAAGGCATGACCCATGTGTAGTTCCACGTGCTGTTCCAGTCGTAGAATCTATGGCAGCCTTAGTTATTATTGATCATTTATTAAGGGCAAGTAGAGTTCAATAAACAAACCAATTCTAACCTACTTAATTTAGAAACCCGGCCATTTAAAACCGGGTTCGATATCATTTTTCTCAAATTAGTCAACTCTCAGATTGCTCATTATTAAGCTGCATCTAAAAAGGGATTCTTATATGATTCTCTCTTCTGAAATCTTTAAAAATCAATTTGGAAACGGAGTTGAAAAACATATGCTTTTCCTAATCCTTTAACGTCAGCCCATACATTATTTATTGTAAATCTGGTGGCAGGGTTTAATAACCAATTTACTCCTAATGTTATATCAGATTGTTCACCACCGTTAACAGCATAACTATTCAAGTCCGCCCAAGAGTAGCGGAGTGCAATCTCCCATGAACCATAAGCATTCTTCTTACCAAAATCTTTTTTAGGCGATACTCTGCCANAACCGGAATAAGAATTTTTATAAGATTTAGACTCACCGGTTAGATAATAGCTTAGCTGAGCGTAATATCCATTAAAGCTTATATTGTTAATGCCATTTAAGCTACTAGAGATATTTGTACTGAAGTATTCTGCCTGAAGTGCAAATGAACTCGATACAATAGCTAATTCAAAGTTGAAAGCATTTATACTATTGATATCTGAGATGGTCCCTGTAGATAAATATTTAAACGAACTCAAATGAGCTTCAGGTCGGCTGGAGAATGAGTAGCTATTTTGATCAGGTTTTCTATAACTATAGGCTGCACCAATATGAATTAATTGGTTTTTATTTGCATCATTTAATAGTAAAGAAGTGATTCTGGAAGTAAATGAGTATCCATTATTTTCAAGTTTGAAGTTCCCATTTGTATTATCAGATTCTCTGAACAGCCCTGCTTGTATCGACAATGCTTTATTGTAAAAATCGTTAAAGAACANGACTCCATTATTTCTTCCGAAAGTGAACATATTTGGCAATGAGCGTTCCATAAATGTATTATACTTACTACTAGTCAATGCATCAAGACTGAATGGTTCTTTCATGTGCCCCACTCTTAAATTACCTATCCCAGGAATCGCTTTAATCCCTATATATGCATCTTTTAAAACGGTTTTACCGCCTGCAAAATCGAATTGTAGTTTAAAATTCACGTTATTATATACTGTACCTGACATGAAAATTCGGGCTCTGCGAAATTCTGAAGCGCTATTTTCGTTTAGTACTCCAAAACTATTTTCTAATTCGCTATTGTTAGAAAAAAAGGCATGATCAACTTGAATTCGACCTCCAAATTTTAAGTTGAATTGTTTATCATAACTACTTAACACAAAACCGTTCTTCCATTTGAAATTAAAATCGGAAGTATTTTGAGAATTTGAACTGATGGCTATTAGTAAAAAGGCCAGAATGCTTAAACATATTTTTTTCATAACTATTAATTATTCTAAGTGTTAGAAAATAAATGATTTAAAAATGTTAAAATAATTGATTGATTAATTGTATTTGATGGCGTAAAAGTATATCAATTAATGCTTAGGTATGTTAAGAAAAAATTAAGATTACAGCATTCCAATAATTATTCTGCATTAATTATATAGTCCCAATTTAGCTCACTAAAAGAATTATAATTTTCAATCCTTATCTTTCTGTCTTGAGAGGAACCGGTAAATTTCAAGATGCTAAAATTATGTTCCATTACCAATGTACCTTCCTGACGGTAAATATTCTCTTCTTTATGCCCCCAAGTGTTTGAACCAGCAGTTAATGAGGAAGTTGTTAAATCGTAAATGGTTGGTTTACCATCTTCAGCAAGTTTACTTAATGCAGTGAAGTGCCTATCACCTGAAAGGAAAACAACATTCTTAATATTATGTGAGTAGATGAAGTCGATGATCTCATCACGTTCTGCTTTGAAACCATAATTTGCNTAGGTCTCATGGTTTGCAACTGAGGTTAGGAATTGTCCGCCAATTGCAATGATCTTAAAAGTAGCTTCACTACTAACTAGTGCATCTTTCAGCCATTGTAATTGTTCTTTACCTAATATGGTCTTATTTTCTTCTTTTAAATAGTTAGGAGATCGATAATATCTATTATCAAGCAAAAAGAAATCGGCATCGCTATACTGAAAACTTGTAAATGCACCTTTAGTATCTTCAACGCCATAAGATGGGTTAGCCCAAAAGTCCTCAAATGCTTGCATGGTCACATTTTTATTCCAGAAACCACGATCGCTATTATTCGGACCATAATCGTGATCATCCCAGATCGCATAATGATGAGTGCTGGCAAGGAAAGCCTGCATTTCTTTTGTTGATCTGGTATGCGTATATCTTTTATAAACTCCTGTTTTACTATTCCAATCAGGTTCTCTCAAATAGAGATTGTCACCTAGCCAGATCATTAAGTNTGGATCACTTTTATGCATGCTTTCAAAAATGTGATAATCAGAACCATATCCTTTTCCAGGTCTATCATATTCTACCTCATTTATATAAGCACAACTACCAGTTGCTAAAGTGAAATCAGGAGCATCTCCTCTCCATCTCCAGAGTGGAGCAGATTTAAATTCTGTCTTATAATCGAATTCCTGTTTTACATCATTAACCCATACTTCATATTTATATTCTAATCCCGGTTCAACCTGATCAGCTATTAAATGTGCAACAAAAGCATTATCCTTTTTAGTTGAAATTGTATTTGTGCTATATGTTTTATCAGATCCCGCTTCCCAATAACTTATATATACATTAGCTGCTTCCTTTGTTTGTACCCAGATTGCTACTTCGAGCATTTCTGAATATCCAAGCATTGGTCCGGATTGAATAAGCTTAGACTGTGAGAATGAATTAATTGAAAATAAAATAAATAGAAATGTTAATATCTTTTTCATAGGAATCTTTATTCGATTATTTAAGCATGTTAAATTTACGAATAAATTGTTTGAAACACTTGAATTATCGTGAATTTGAGGATTCACCCTGTTAAAACCTGCATTCACCGATAATTGCTTTCTAGGAGAACTCACTAACTATATATTTGCTACATACGTTAAACTAAAAAAACTAAAAAGATGGAACCACAAAATGATCAACCAAAACAAGGAAATTCGAGTCACCGAGTGATTCTTGGTATGGTCGCAGTTTTTATTGGGGTCGTACTTATCGCAGCTAACTTTGGATACATCCCATACCATTGGAAAAACATCTTTTTCTCCTGGGAAATGATTTTGATCGTGATTGGTATTGTGATGATTGCTAAACAGGACAGTAAGCCTGCCGGATACATATTATTAGCGGTCGGCGGTTTCTTCCTCATTCCGGATATATTTTACTTTAGTTTTGACTTTGTAGACTTATTCTGGCCACTAGTTATCATATTCGCCGGTATTGCTTTAATAGCCTTTAACAGAAACAAATTGAATGTACCGGGTCTGAGTTCTGATGATGACAGAAAACGAGCTTATCACTTAAAAGCAGGTTATATTGATGAAATGAACTTCTTCGGAGGTTCGAACAGAAAATACCACCATCAGGAATTTAAAGGTGGAAAAGTAACATCGATCTTCGGTGGATCGGAGATTGACCTTACACAAGCGAAACTTGCTGAAGGTACCAGCACAATGGAAGTTACATTTATCTTCGGTGGAAGTACATTGATCGTTCCTTCAGACTGGAATGTTGTACTGGATATCACATCAATATTTGGAGGCTTCAAAGATGCCCGAGTATTGATCAATAAACCTGAAGAATCGAATTCTAAAGGCGTCCTGATCGTGAAAGGAGTCGCGATCTTTGGTGGCGGTGAAATAAAAAGCTATTAAACTGAATGATACACCCGATATTTGGAAATAGAAAAGCGAGTTTAATATACTCCTTCGGATGGATACTTGTTGCAAGTGTCCATTTCGTTATTATGATCTGGGCAGAGGATCTAACACCCTGGCAAGCAGGTGTGGATAGCCTCGTCTTTAATTTGCTATTTGCAACTATCGGGATCGTTCTATGGTATACTGTTCAGTTCAGTGATCCTACCAAATCCAATACATTTAACCTGATACTGAATCATATAACGCTAATTGTTCTGGTGAATCTGATCTGGATCGCATTTGGAAATTTCGTTGCTAAATCGATCAATGCAAATGAGTTCTATACCAAATTCGTAACAGAGTTCGTTCCTTCCAGAATACTTACAGGCGTATTCCTTTATTTCATTATCGTACTGGTTTATTATTTGATCATGTATTATAATGATATTCAAGCAAAGCTCTCTAAAGAAGGAAGATTACTTGAGATGCTTAAAGAAGGAGAACTGAATGTTTTAAAATCACAGATCAATCCTCACTTCTTATTCAATAGCTTGAATTCGATCAGTTCTCTAACGATCACAAATGCTGAGAAAGCACAGGAGATGATCATTAAACTATCTGATTTCCTAAGATATACAGTATCAAAAGACATGGGCCATTTCTCCTCTTTTACGGCCGAACTTCAAAATATTCAAAGATATCTGGAGATCGAAAAGATCCGTTTCGGTAATAAGATGCTTTTTGAGTTTGACCTGGATGATGATTGTATGGATGTTAAAATGCCATCCATGATCCTTCAGCCACTATTTGAGAATGCCGTAAAACATGGAGTATACGAAAGTACAGAACCAATCGTTATCAATACCAGCTGTCGCTCTGAGAACAACCTGATGCTTATCGTGATCAAGAATAATTATGAGCAAGATAGTATCGGAAGAAAAGGCGAAGGAATTGGACTTAAAAACATTCAGGAAAGGTTAAGATTAGTATACAAACATGATAATTTGATCAAAGTAGCTAAGACTGAAAGTGAATTTGAAGTAACTTTATACATCCCTATAGATAAAAATGATGATGAATAGAATCCGCACTGTAATAATTGACGATGAACAACCTGCAAGAGATCTGATTTTGCACTTCTTGTCGCAATACCCACAATTCGATGTAGTTGCAGAAGCTTCTGACGGCTTTAAAGGTATTCAGGTTATTCAAGAATATAAGCCTGAAGTAGTTTTTCTCGACATTCAAATGCCTAAACTAACAGGCTTTGAGATGTTGGAACTCATAGACGCTAAACCATTGATCGTGTTTTCAACAGCTTATGATCACTTTGCGATCAAAGCATTTGAAATGAATGCTGTGGATTATTTACTTAAACCATATTCTAAGGAGAGATTTGCAACTGCGATCAGTAAAGTTGAAGCTAAAGTAAATTCTGATTCAGATAATTCGGAAGCAAATAAGAATCTGGTAAAGGCTTTAGAAGAAAATCCTGAGCAGATCCATAGAGTTGCTATTCGAACTGCACAAAAGATCCAGGTAGTAGGAGTTGATGATATCAATTATTTTGAAGCTGCTGATGATTATGTAATGATCCATACTGCAGAAGGCAGATATTTGAAAGAGAAGACAATGAAGTACTTCCAGAATCATTTAGATCCAAAGCAGTTTGTACGCATTCATAGATCATATCTGTTGAATATCAGAGAATTAGATAGATTGGAAAGATATGAGAAAGATTCTCATGTGGTTGTATTAAAGAATAAAGAACAATTAAAAGTAAGTGCGAGTGGTTATAAATTATTAAGAGAAATGCTCGGATTTTAGCATTTTATCAAATAATAGGCACTTGTTGTAAGGAAATTACGAAATAGATAGATGTTAGAGATCAGTGCTATTTGCTCCATCTCTCGCATATTGAACTTATACTTATAGATTGGATTTATCAAATAGAACTTCTTGTTCGAAATGGTAAATCCATTTTTTTTGATCAATCTCTGGAATCTTTCAATTGAAATGCCTGTATCATGAATTTCCAACAGATCTTCGATCTTCTTATCAGTTTCCCCGAACATTTTCAGGAAAAGCTTATAAGTTCCTCTTGGAAGTATATGATAATAGGGTAGAAGTGAGGCGATCTTACTACCTGCCATTTGTTGGTGTCCTCCATATGGCATATACCATGGTGGAAAAGCAAAAAAGATCATTCCATCGGCTGTTAGAAAATCTCTAACTCTTGCAATAAATTTCTTTTGATCATGAATATGCTCAATAACATCCTTTAGGATCACAAGATCATACTTATGTTCAAGATCTTTATCAACATCAATATCGTAAATGTCTCTAGCAATAAAGTTAATCTGTTCATTCTTGATTTCTTCGGTGAAGAAAGTTTTGGCAGTTTCAATTCTACTCGGACTCAGTTCGATACCGGTACATTTATGTCCAAGTTCAGTAAATGCTTTCAATACGCCCGCTTCGGCGCATCCGATCTCCAGAACATTCAACTTTTGCTTCATGTCAATAGTCTGACCAACAAAAGGAATAATGCTGTTCTTAGAGATNAAATACTGGATCTCGAAATACCGTTGTTTATCTTTATGAAACTCGAACATGATAAAAAGAAAGCGCTAATTTACGAATTAGCGCTTTTATATAATGTAAATCTATTTTTTAAAATCCTGCTACAGCAGCCGCTACACCAAATAACATTGCAAGGACAAAGAATGCCAAACTAATGATGATTATAATTCCAATGAACTTATAGTGTCTTCTAAGGAAATCCATTGAGGTAAAGAATCGATTGGCATCTCTACCTTTCAGACAATGTTCCAGATTATCGGCAAATTTGTATAGAAAATAAACTGGGAAGAAGTATAGAATAGCCAAAACTAAATACATAAATCCGATCATTCCACCTGCAAAAGGAGCTTCTTGCGGCATTGGCATAGCACTACCTACAAAAACAAAAATTAATGCAAATAAGAGCATAAACCCAACTCCGATAAATCCCATTATAGCTATGAACAATGCCCATTTACGGAGTGATTCCATCTTAAGTTTTAAATTCAGATCAACCTTAATGATCAGATCTTGTTCTTGAGGAGTAGTTTCTAAATGTTCCATTTTTCTTTGATTAGGTTTTTATTAGCAGGGAGCTTATTCAAAAATCGGAAAATTATTCGGAATGTTTGAGAAATTGTCTTGATTTTACTCACGGTTTATTAACATTGTTTTCATCCAAGATTATTTATTGTATTTTAGCTGACTACAAAAACGTACTATGAGCGAAAATCTTACACTCCCCAACCTGGTAAAGAATGCGGTTGAAAAATATGCAGATTCCAATGCACTCTGTTTTGTGAATGAGGAACCGATCAATTATAAAGAATTTGGAGATCAAATAGATGCCCTTAGCAGAATGCTTGAGAAATATGAGATCAAGCAAGGCGATAAAGTGGCAATTTTAAGTGCGAGCATGCCTAATTGGGGCCTCGCTTATTTTGCAATAGCTTCTGTTGGTGCAATTACAATCCCAATTCTACCTGATTTTCATGCTGATGAAATAAAAAATGTACTTAGTCATTCCGAAGCTAAAATGATCTTTGTTTCAGATGCGCTTTATCCAAAGTTAAAAGATGTAGAATCAGAATTGGAGCACATTATAAATATAGAGGATTTCAGTTGCAAAAAACATGAGACCACTAAGTTTGAGTTGGGCTCGAAACCACAGCATACAGTTAATGTTAATGAGGATGATCTTGCTACGATCATTTATACTTCAGGAACCACTGGCTCCTCAAAAGGAGTTATGCTTTCTCATAAGAATATTGTAACAAATGCAATACAGGGTAGTATTGTGCAACCAATAAATAATGAAGACAGGTTTTTATCTATACTTCCATTATCGCATACCTATGAGAATACGCTGGGATTATTATTACCTGTGATGAATGGCGCTAGTGTTCATTATCTTAGGAAACCACCTACACCTCCAGTGTTATTACCTGCTCTCGAGTCTGTGAAACCTACTGTAATGCTTACTGTACCACTTATTATTGAAAAAATATACAGAAACAAAATACTCAAAACATTCAATAGTAAGTTCATCACGCGAAATCTTTATAAAGTATCTCCGATTAGGAAAAAGTTAAATGGTATCGCAGGTAAGAAACTAATGAAAACCTTTGGTGGAGAGTTAAAATTCTATGGTATTGGTGGAGCTAAACTTGATAGAGAAGTTGAAAAATTCTTAATTGATGCTAAATTCCCTTATGCAATTGGTTACGGACTAACTGAAACATCTCCATTAATAGCAGGTGTTAATCCGCAAACCATTAGATTACAGTCTACTGGCCCTGCAGCCCCTAAAGTTGAATTAAAGATCAATGATCCTGACCCAGCTACAGGTGAAGGTGAGATTTGGGCAAAAGGTCCGAATATTATGCAAGGTTATTATAAAGATCCGGAGTTAACAAAAACTGTTCTGACTGATGATGGTTGGTTTAAAACAGGTGATCTTGGAAATTTTGATAAAGATGGATACCTATATATTAAAGGCCGATTAAAGAATATGATCGTTGGTCAAAGTGGCGAGAATATTTATCCTGAAGAGATCGAGTCTGTGATCAATAATTTCCGCCATGTAGTTGAATCGGTTGTAGTTCAGCAAAAAGGTAAACTAGTAGCACTTGTTCACTTCAATCGTGAGGAATTAGAGGAAAAATTCAAACATATGAAAGAAGATGTAAGCCATAAGGTTCATGATCGTATGGAAGAACTTCGTAATGAACTACATGATTATGTCAATTCTAATGTGAACAAATTCTCTCAGGTCCAAAAAGTGATCATGCATCCAGAGCCTTTCATTAAGACTGCAACGATGAAGATCAAGAGATTCCTTTATTTTAAGGCTCAATAGTTCAAAAGCTCAAAAGCTCAAAAGCTCAAAAGAAAAAGGCCGGCTCGCGAATGCGAGCCGGCCTTTTTTGCAAAACAGCAATTTAGCAGTATAGCAATATTCTTTAGAACGTAATTCCGATCTCAAGTTCCCATTGAGCCATAGATAGGTCAATAGTTTGTTGGTTAGGAGCTTCCATTGGGTTTGGCCCGCTAACTGTTTTTCTTAATGCTCTTACGATAGCAACGTTTAATTCGCTGTCGCCCATTAATTTAGAGAAACCAAATGTAATGTGGTTATCAATAACACCAGGAGCTAAAATATTGAACATAACTTCTGAAGAACGAACTGGGTTTTTACCTGTAGAGAAACCTGTTCTTAATTTCCACTCATCATCTAATACATACTCAAGTCCGAACTTCCAGATTGACATATCTTGCCATCCGAAACCAGCACCAGTATCTGAGCCGAGAGGTCCATTAAATCCAGTACTATGCATCATTCTGTTAGCAATTGATTTAACTTTATTATAATAAATTTGTTTGAAATCAACCGCAATAATTAATTCTTCAGGTATTAATTCATAAGCAATACCCACAGTCCAATTCATTGGGATATCAAATCCACCTGCTTCTGCAAATAAACCAGCATATTCAGTGAATTTCCCCATCTTCATCTTTGTTTGGAAAGTAGCACCTAGGAATAAACCATCAGTGATCTCACCTTGTAGACCGATCTTTGCACCATAACCAAATGATGAACTAGCACCATTATTAGTTAATTTTTGCGCATCACTTGACATGTGTGCTGCACCAAAAGCCTCAAGTCCTTTAGCTTCAAAAGATTGCCATGCTAATATGGCCGAGATTCCCATACTCCAGTTTTCGCCAAGTTTAAATGAATAAGTGAAGGCACCAAACATTTGCATTAGGTTTACACCGGTAGGGTTCGATCCGTGGAAAGTAGCTGTTGGGTAATTTGTATTCATACCTCCATTACCATATAAAGAGATACCAAATGAACTTGTTTCATTGATCATCCAGTTTCCAACTACAGAAGGCATTGGGAATAATTTTGAATCGCTTTCAACTTTACCAGGAACTAATCCAAATGTACCAGGGAATCCTGAAGGATTTCCAGTAACAGTATAATCTCTATTTGGGTTGAATAATCCTAATGCTACACCATATTTATCGCCATTCCATACCATAGAGGCAGGGTTACTTGCGCCAAAGAAAGTGTTTTGATAAAGTGCAACACCAGCACCGGCCATACCTTTACTCTTCGTGTCATATCCTAATCCGAAATAGCCGTCTGTCGCAAAAGCAGTTGAACTTAGCATTAAAAATGCTGTTAAAACTGCCAAAATTCTTGTTTTGTTTTTCATAGTCTAATGTTTATGGTTTAAATAGATATTTATATATATAGTTTATGTTTATATGTCATAATGAGATAAGCAAATATATATATTAATAGATGTGACCTTAATATCTAAAACATGATATATATTAGTTGTTAGATATGATATGAATCATTTTATATTAATCACTTAGATATGTTATCTAAATCATTGATTTTATTGATATATATCAATTTGAGAAAAGATATCAACACGAGAAAAAAGTTGTTAATCGCTTAACAGCTTGAGATACAACCCCCTTTATTTTTGGCTGTTAGATTGTTAATAAGTGAACCAAGAGCTTAACATTTTTCGGCTTTGATATCTTTTATTTTTGCATTACGAAAAACCATAAACTATTTTAAATCAAATTCTTAAACCAAAATGAAAAAAAACAAACTATTTAGCGTTTTACTTGTGGTTATGGTCTGCTTAAGTCAGCTTGCCTTTTCTCAAGGGGTTACAACCTCTGCCATGAAAGGTAAAGTAGTAAGTACCACAGGTGAAGAAATCTTTACTGCCAATGTGTTAGTAACACATCTTCCTACAGGAACTCAGTATGGTACAATCACAGGTGAAGATGGACGATTCAATATTCGCAATATGCGTGTTGGTGGTCCTTACGAGATCAAAGTTAGTTTTATAGGCTATTCAGACGAGGTATTGAAAGATATCTATCTTCAGCTTAATAAAACTGCAGAGTTCAATATTACATTGAAGGAAAGCGTGGTTACCATGCAGGAAGTAGTTGTAGTATTCGATAAAGACGATGTAATCAGTTCAGGACGTACTGGTGCTATGACCAACGTTAATGAAGAGCAGATCTTAAGTATGCCTTCTATTAAGCGTTCTCAAAGAGACTTAACACGTATGACTCCAGAGTCAGACGGAAACAGTTTCGGTGGTCGTAACAACCTTTACAACAACTTCTCACTTGATGGATCGATCTTTAACAACTCATTCGGTCTGGATTATGCAACTCCTGGTGGACAAGCTGATGCTCAACCGGTTTCTCTTGATGCAATCGAACAGATCCAAGTTTCGCTTGCACCATTTGATGTTCGAGAGGGTGGCTTCACAGGTGCAGGTATTAATGCTGTAACAAAATCAGGTACTAACGAATTCAAAGGAACAGCTTATTTATATTACCGTAATCAGGAAATGATCGGTGAAAAAGTAAGTGGTATCAAGTACCCTAACCTTGACTATAGCTTTAAGCAATATGGTATTAGCATGGGCGGACCAATTATCAAGAATAAATTATTCTTCTTCGCAAACTTTGAAGCTGAAAGAATTGATCAGCAAGCTCATGGTTTCATTGCGGATGATGGATCAAATTCAAATTTACCAAACACAGCTTCTGTTGCCTATGACGATATTTTAGCTGTTCAATCTCATCTAAGAGATCGTTGGGGATACGAACCAGGTGAATTCCAAGGTTATAACCATGAAACTTTTAATAATAAATTTTTATTGAAACTAGACTGGAATATTACCAAAGGACACAATTTCACTATTCGTTACAATATGCTTGATGCTTGGAAAGACATTCTTCCTCATCCAGAGGCAATTGGTGGTCGCGGACCAACTAGCTACCGCCTTCCATTCGAGAATTCATCTTATAGAATTTCTAATAAAATTCACTCATTTGTAGGTGAACTTAATTCTATCTTCTCTAATAAAGTAGCCAATAAATTATTAATTGGTTATACTTCGTTCAGAGATCGTCGTAATCCTCATTCAGCTCCATTCCCTGTTGTAGATATTATTGGTAGTGACGGTAATGTTGGCATTACGATGGGTTCAGAGATGTTCTCAACAAATAATAGACTTTATCAAGATGTATTTCAAATCACTGATAATTTGACATATTATATGGATGAGCATACATTCACTGCTGGATTCAACTATGAACTATTCAAGTTTGATAACTCATTTAACTTATTCTATTATCCATGGGTTACAGCTTTCAGTGTACAGGATTTCCTAAATGATAATTTTGTTTATTTTACCGGACCTCTTGATGCAAGAACAGGTGATTTAAATCAGGATGTTATTGCTGCTGAAGGATATGATTATCTTTGGTCGTATGTTGATGTTGCACAATTTGCTCTTTATATCCAAGATGAATGGCAAGTGAACGATAAACTGAACTTAACTTTCGGTTTACGTATGGACATTCCTATCTATTATAATGAGATTGCAGAAACAACCGGTACTTTAGAAATGGCAAATTTCACTGGTTGGAAAGATGAGAATGGCGAAGCTGTTCAGATTAATCCAGCTAACTGGCCAGAAGCTAAGCCATTATGGTCTCCACGTTTTGGATTCAACTATGATGTTAAAGGTGATCAAACGATGCAGATCCGTGGTGGAACAGGAATCTTCTCAGGTCGTATTCCATTTGTATGGTTAGGCAACCAATCTTCAAATGCACAAATGCTTCCAGGATATTCATTCCAGGTAAATGCTTCAGCAAGAGATTTCCGTTGGCCTCAGGTTTGGAAAAACAATATTGCTTTAGATTGGAAATTCTCTGAAGGATGGTTATTAACATTAGAAACAATGTTAGGTAAAGATATCAATGCAGTTGTTCACAGAAACTATAACATGGCACCTCCATCTGCAAACTTAACTGGTACAGGAGACAACCGAGCTATCTTTGCAGGATTCCCAGAGGTAAATATCTATTCGGCTTCAGCTAATTCAATTGGATTCCTTGATGCAGGTATGATCGTTCTAGATAATTCAAATAAAGGCCGTCAATTCACATTCACAACAAAATTAGCTAAGAAATGGGACTTCGGTCTTAAAGTTGATGCTGCTTATACATATATGGATTCTAAAGACTTCACATCGATTCCAGCTGAGATCGCTGCTGATGCATTCCAACGTAATCCTGTTGTAGGTAATCCAAATATGCCAGAATATTCTTGGTCACGTTACGGATTACAACATCGTTTCATTGCTTCTGCAATGTATCGTAAAGAATACGGTAGATTTGCTACTACTGTAGGTTTATTCTACGAAAGAGCAAAAGGAAACCGTTACTCTTATGTTTACGCAGGTGACTTGAATGGTGATGCTATCAATAATAATGATCTTCTTTATGTTCCAACAAATTCTTCTGATATCAACTTCGGTACTGTAGATGATAATGGTGATGCAACAGTTGCTCCAAATGCAACTGCACAATGGAACGCATTAGATGCATTCATCGAGCAAGATCCTTATTTAAGTACTCGCAGAGGAAAATATGCACAACGTAATGGAGCTACTTTACCTTGGTTCTCGCAGTTAGATATTAAGATCATTCAGGATGTTAATATCAAGATCAATGAGTCTAATCATAAATTCCAATTATCATTGGATATCCTGAACTTCGGGAATATGATCAACTCAAACTGGGGAGTTCGTCAGTTCGCTTCAACTTTTACTCCGCTAACTGTTAATGGAGTTGATAAAAATGGCGTACCTTATTTTACATTTGATCAAAACCTAAAGAATTCTTATATAGATGACGTATTGCTAGCTTCTAAATGGCAATTACAATTCGGTATCCGATATATCTTCTAAGAAAAGTTGACTTATAATGATAAAAGCCCTTCCTCGGAAGGGCTTTTTTTTATTACATCTTAGAAAAACCACCGTCTATGACGGTGGTGCGAGCATAGTTTTTTAAATTTCTTAATTTTGGCTTATGCCAAAATACCGCAAATTAACCCATTGTATATATAATTGCA
>PARP01000016.1 GCA_002711565.1 Bacteroidota bacterium | reverse complement strand
ATACTTTGGTGATAGGTTGTTTGACAGACTGGCAGTTGCCGTAGCTAATAATTACTGGTATGATAACGAATAAGCAAAAAAAAATATTCAAAAAATTAATTTTTTGTTTTGAGGTAATAAAAAAAGTATTACATTTGCACACGCAAAACACGCTGGTCCGTTCGTCTAGTCAGGTTAGGACGCCAGGTTTTCATCCTGGTAACAGGGGTTCGAATCCCCTACGGACTACTAAAGCATAAAGCAAGAAAATGCAAAACCCTGTAAATTGTTCATTTACAGGGTTTTTTGTTTTTACCAATTTCTATTTACCCTGTTTTGCAACCCAATGCTGTTGGACTTATCGTTGGACTTCCAAAATGCCAAAAAAGTCCAACAGAAAAAAGTTCAAATAATAAGCGGACGTTTTCTGAATTTGGGAACTAATAAGCAAAACAGAAGCATTATGAGTAAAAGAAAAACCTATCAATTATTGTTTTTTATCAAACGTAAAAAACTCTTAAAATCAGGAAAGGCAAAGGTCTTTTTAAGAATTTCAATCAACAATCAAAGTAAAGAACTAGCTCTTCCCTGTGAGGTAGACCCTGAATTCTGGAATTCAGAAATAGCAGGAGCCTCAGGAAACACAAAGGAAGCAAAGCAAGTCAATGAATTCATCCATATTACAAAATTCAGAATACAAGAAATCGTAAATGAAATAGAGCTCGAAAAAGAGGGATTCGAACCTGAGCTTATTCGTAATAAATACCTTGGAATCGAACCTATTGTCAGAACCGTTCTAGGTATCTTTAAAGAGCATAATGACAAAGTAAAAATACTAATTGGTCATGGCTATTCTAATGGCACTTATAAAGGTTATATGGTCACCTATAACCATATCGCTAATTTCATACACTGGAAATATAGAAAGGAAGATTTGCCACTTCAGTCAGTTAATCATGAATTCATCACTGACTTCGAAGTCTATCTGAAAAGCATCAATAAATGCCAACAGAATACAGCCAGCAAGAATATTAAGAACTTCAAAAAGATTATCATGATAGCCTTAAGCAATGATTGGATTGTTAAAAATCCTTTCGCTCACATTAAGCTTAAGTGGGAGAAAAAGGAACGTGAATTCTTATCAGAACCTGAACTGGAACGATTGATCAACAAAAAGTTTGAGATCCATCGCCTGGAAGCTGTTAAAGATTGTTTCATCTTTGCATGCTTTACCGGCCTTGCTCATTCAGACTTGGCTAAGCTAAATCCTGAAAATATTATAATTGGTATAGACAATAAAAAGTGGATCAACATCAACCGACAAAAAACCAATCAGAGCAGCAGAATCCCACTCTTGCCCCATGCATTGAAAATTATTGAGAAGTATAAAGATCATCCGGAAGTGGTCAATAATGGTAAACTTTTACCAGTACTGTCCAATCAAAAGATGAACGCTTATCTTAAAGAAATTGCTGACTTATGCAGAATAAGAAAACCCCTTACGAGTCATATCGCCAGACATACTTTTGCCACGACCGTCACTCTTAATAATGATGTCCCTATTGAAAGTGTTTCTAAAATGTTAGGACACAAATCACTTGCAATGACGAAGATCTATGCTAAGCTACTAGATAAAAAGGTTAGTAGAGACATGGATCTAATCTCAAAAAAATACATTTAAAACCTCATGCTACGAACTTCAGGAAAATAATGCTTTCTATTTATGGCGAAGAATCAAGTGCAAAAACCATTATGTACCTTGTAGAATTATACGTCGACATTCTTTTAACCCTAACGCACAACCCATCTCAATAGAGACACTCCGAACCTACCTCAACCCAAACAAACCAGAGTAAAGAGTGAAACTAATCTAACTGTATGTTCTATTTTTTCTTGAAGTACAAATTATCTGTGCGATCTGTGCGCACCTTATATAACTTACTATATTACAATATAATATAGCGAACACATAATAAAAAACAATAGATTTTACGAGCACCATCTGTGCGCATTAATATGCGCACACGTAAATACCTGTGCGCATCAGTGTTCGCTATATATCACTCAATATCAACAAATTCTATAAAACACACACGAAAAGGAGAATAAAAACTCGGGATACTCTGCCTTAGAACTATAAAAAAGGTATTCCAGTTGCTAATAAAAACTACTACCCTCAATAAGTTCACTCCAGAACTAAGCTATATACGAACTTCAGACAAAAAAATCGAAGTTTAAACCCATAAGCGCATGAACTCACCCCAGGTACTGAGCGAGCGTAACGAGTAAGAAGTACGGTTACTGAGCGAGCGCAGCGAGTCGAAGTACAAATTCTGCGTGCACTGTGTGCACTTATATTGTATATAATTATTCTTCAACACATTACAGCGCACACACTCTACAATTCACCAAAAGTGTGTACTATTATGTGTGCATCTATTAAAGTGCACACACTTTTTAGCGTGCATAGCAAAAACCTATCTAAAATGCATAATATCAACAATAAACAAAATTGCACGCACACACTTAATTAAACACATCAAACTATTACCTTTTTTTATTAGTTTTAAATGATAATCTCCCCCACTCCCATTAAGTTTAGCCATCCTAAACTTAAACCACCATGTCATTCTTCTCAAAAATCCTCAAAGGAGGACTCAAAACCATTTTGGATCCCATTACAGACACAATAGACAAATTCACACTCACAAAACAAGAAAAACAAGAATTCCAACAACAACTTCACAAACAACTATTGCAGATAGAATCTGAATTAGAGCAAACCTATCGCAAAGAACTGGATTCAAGGCAAGAGATCATCAAGGCAGAAATGCAACAAGATGATCTTTTTACCAAAAGAGCCCGCCCGGCCATCATCTACTTAGGCCTTTTATTCATCTTTATCATCCATGTGGCCATACCTGTATTAGCATACATTTCTGGCACACCCCAAGAAAAAATGCCAAATATCATCCTCCCTTCAGAATTCTGGTGGGCCTGGGGAACAGTCGTAAGTGTATATGGTGCCGGCAGATCCGCAGAAAAAAGAGGCATCATCAACAAGCTCACCCAACTAGCTACTGGATCAAACAAACTTTAAATTCTTTTATCATGCAAATAATCAACCATAAGCTCATCCAAACAAAATGCGATGAGGTAAACATCAAATACCAAGAAACACCCAACACCTCAAGCAACTTCAAGCCAAACTTACCTGACACCATCATCTTACATTATACCGGAGGATCCTCACTTCAAAGCTCCGCCAACTGGCTATGTAATCCCGAGGCTAAATCCTCAGCTCATATAATCATCGGAAAATCTGGAGACATCATCCAGCTAATACCCTTCAACATCATCACCTGGCATGCCGGAAAAAGCCAATGGAAAGAAAGAAAAGGACTCAACAAATACAGCATTGGAATAGAACTGGACAACGCTGGCATTCTTACAAAAAAAGAAAACGGCTACTATACCTGGTTCAATAATAAGGTAGAAGACAAAAATGTACTCATCGCCAAACACCCGTTAGACAACAAACCAAAAAAGCCTGGGAAACATACACTGAAAAACAAATCCAAACCACCCAACAAATCATAAAACTCCTCAAAACCACCTACAACATCAAAGAAATCCTCGCCCACTCAGACATCTCCCCCACCCGCAAACGAGATCCTGGTCCTGCACTTTATTTTAAATTTAACATTGGATAAATCAATTAATATTTATACAAAATATGCTATTTATCATATTTTCGCATTTTCTCTAACCAATATTATAAAACTAACAAACCACAAAAAAATCACCTTATAAGCAACTGAATATCAAGGCTCCTATTTTCTAATATTAAAACCAGGATTGCTAATTTTAGAATTTTTTAAATTAGAAAATTTAGTTATAATTAAAACAGCTATAATCATTCAAGCATACAGTAGATATTTTAAATTTAAATTTTCATGTATTTTTACGCAAACCATTGAAAAATCCAAAATGAGATTCTTTGTATTAATCGTATGTATTTCCATATCTCTTCTAAGTTCTTGCAGACAACAAGTAGATGATGGAAACAATTCATCAAAATCAAACATTGACAATAGTGAAACTTCAAAGATTAGCCAGGATGCAGCTCAGTCAAATGAACAATTGCGTGTTGCTGTTTCAGCAATGATTTCTCCTAAAGAAACATTCGTTTATTATCAGGATCTATTTCGTTATTTATCAAAAGAAATAGGTTATCAAATAGATTTCAAACAAAGAAAAACATATTTAGAAGTCAATAATTTGCTAAAACAAAGCGATGTTGATATTGCTTTTATTTGTTCAGGAGCATATATAGACTTAAAATCCGATGTAGAAATTCTTGCAGTCCCGGTATGTAATAATGAACCTTTTTACCAAGCATACTTTATTACAAATAAACAAACAGGAGCTAAAACAATAAACGACTTAAAGGGCAGAACATTCGCTTTCACAGATCCATTATCAAATTCTGGGAAATTATATGCAACGAACTACTTAAGCAAACTAAATACAACTCCCGACGAGTATTTCAAGTCTACAATTTTTACTTATGGACATGATATTTCTATTGAACTTGTTTCTAAAAACATCATTGATGGAGCAACTATTGATGGTTTGATATACGATTACTTGAAGATATTCAACCCGTCAAAAGTAGCTAATATTGAAATCATTCATAAATCTCCTAAATTTGGTATTCCACCCGTAGTTATTCCAACCGACATTAATTCAGAATTAAAATCTAAACTACAAAAGGCTTTATTTAAAATGCACAATGACTCAACAGGTAGAGAAATTCTTAAAAAGTTATTGATTGATAAGTTTCAGAATGGCTATGACCATAATTATAATGAGATAAGAAAGATGAGAAATGAGCTCAATAATAAACTTTCTGGTTAAATTTAGATACTATTTAATAATTATTTAAATCATAGTAAATGAAAAGTGGCATCACAATCCCTTTATTCTGGAAATTTGCAATTGCCATTGTATGCACGGTTAGCATATTCGGTATTATTAACCTCTATTTTACTAACTATGCTGTATATGATCTATATGAGAACGAGTTAAAAAGACATGGAAATACAACTGCGATTTCAATTGCTGAAAGGAGTATTAATCCAATTATATATAATGATGTAGTTAGTCTAAACAATATTGTATCTAGCCAAAAAGATATCGATTCAACTTATGCCTATATATTTATTACAAATAAAACTGGTGATATTTTAGCACATTCATTTGATCATATCGTTCCAGTTGAATTAAAAAATCTAAGGTCATATTCATCTAAAATAGACTTAGCTACACAAAAGATCACTGATAAAAACAATCAAGAAACTATCATTTGGGATATTATCGCCCCTATTTTAGATGGCGAGTATGGATATGTAAGAGTTGGATTATATGAGAGGAATTTCTCAAGTAGTATAAAAAAGACCTCAGAGATCTTTATTCTTATGATTGGTATGTTTGTGATCTTAGGAATAATAGGAGCATTGTTCTTTGCAAGTATTATTACCAAACCAATAAAAATTATTAGCAGTATTTCAAAAAACATAGAATTAGGCACATTGGATGTTCAAAAAGACGATGTAGAATTAACTTTGTTGAATACTGAACTTGTCAAATGGAAAAACTTTTTGAATATTAATGATGAAATAGATGTTTTGATTACAAGTTTTGGCGAAATGGTTTCAAGGCTAAAAAACACCTATGACGAATTAAAGAAAACAGAGAAATCACTACTCCACTCAGAAAAAATGGCCTCACTGGGCACATTATCAGCAGGTTTAGCACACGAGATTAACAATCCTATAGCTGGAGTTAAAAATTGCATTAGAAGACTTAAAGAGACACCTGATAATGTGAGTCAAAACAATTCCTATTTGGAATTAATGGAAGATGCAGTATTAAGGGTTGAACTCGTTGTTGGTGGTTTGTTGAATTTTAGCAAAAAACCAAAATTATCCTTTTCTAGAGTAAATTTAGTTGATATAATTGAAAATGTATTACTTCTAACTGAATTTCAATTTGATAAGTCGAATATTTCTGTTTTAAAAAAATACAAGAACAAAGCTGTTTATATTTCAGGCTCCGCAAATCAATTGGAGCAAGTGATACTCAATATAATCCTAAATAGTATTGATGCGATCGATGAAAAAAGAGTCGCTGATAAAAGTTTTAAAGGAAAAATAACAATTAACTTTACACCTAATCATTCTAGGGTTATTTTGACAATAATCAATAATGGTGAAAAAATTCCTGAAGAATATATCCATGAGATATTTGATCCGTTCTTCACAATGAAAAAAATTAGACAAGGTACCGGACTGGGTCTCGCTGTTTGCTACAATATAATGGAGCAACACAATAGTAAAATATCATGTAAAAACTTAGAATCTGACGGAGTAATTAATTCACTTGAATTTCCCGTTTATAGAGTTAGCTAATAATCAGAATATGAAAGAAAAAAGAAAAATATGGGTCGTAGATGATGAGCGTATTGTAAGAATTACATTAGCTGACGATTTAAAGGATAATGGTTATTTAGTAAAGGAGTTCTCTGATGGATCTGCAGTTTTGACTGTATTAAAAGAAGAGAAACCTGACTTAATCATTACAGATTTAAAAATGCCTGGGATTGATGGAATCACATTACTAAAAAGGGTCAAAGAAATCGACCCCAAAATTATCGTCCTAATTATGACTGCATTTGGTTCCGTTGATAATGCTGTTGAGGCAATGAAACTAGGTGCTTATGATTATTTTACAAAACCATTTAATATTGACGAAGTAATCCTCACAGTAGAGAAAGCAACTCAATTTCAACTAATTAAAGAAGAAAATAAGATCCTAAAAAAACATATTGGAACTATATATGATTTTTCATCATATATTGGAGATAAAAAAATAAACAAAGAGTTATTTGATAATATCAAACTCGTAGCAAAAAAAGATAGCACAGTTCTAATTACTGGTGAAACAGGAACTGGTAAAGAACTCGTAACAAATATAATTCATTTTAACAGTAATCGAAAGAACAAGCCATTTGTAAAAGTAAGTTGTGCAATCTTATCTAGAGAAATTTTTGAAAGTGAACTTTTTGGTCATGTAAAAGGTGCATTCACAGGAGCAGAATTTGATAAAAAAGGAAGATTTGAATTAGCAAATAACGGAACGCTGTATTTAGATGACATAGACGATATTCCATATGATTTGCAAGTAAAATTATTAAGAGCCATAGAACAACGAGAATTTGAAAAAGTAGGTGATTCAAAACCAATCCCGATAAATGTTAGGATAATTGCTTCAACAAAGAAAAACTTAAGAACATTAGTAGAAGAAGGTAAATTTCGAGAAGATTTGTTCTATCGTTTAAATGTGTTCCCGATTAATATTCAAGCCCTTAGAAATCGCAAAAGCGATATTATCTTAATTCTTAATCACTTTTTATCTAAATTTTCCGAAGGCAGAAAAGTCGAAATGTCAGATGACGCTTTAGATCTTCTATTATCTTATCATTGGCCAGGAAATATTAGAGAACTAAAAAATATTGCTGAACATTTAACAATCCTTGTAGGAGATAAAGGTATTGAATCAACCCACATACCTATAGATATTAAAGATCAAAAACGTGTTGATATTTGCCAATCAATCGGGCAAAAACCATTGGATCAAATACTCTCAGAATTAGAAATTGAATCTATTAATATCGCTTTGAAGCGCTGTAAGTATCATAAATCTAAAACAGCTGAATTATTAGGAATTCCTCCTTCTACATTGCGTACCAAAATGGATAAATATAACATTTCTTAAATCACTTATGATTATCTTAAATTTTAATACTTAAGAACGGAATTACGTATTAATTTCGAATTTCCGTTAATTTAAGAAAAATTGGTTTTCTCTAATTCTATCCAAATTTTATTTAGAATGTTTCCAGACAATTTTAAAATGCTGTACTGCAATTTAATATAAGTTTAAAATAATATGAAATTCATACGTGAATAAATATTATTTAAAATGGTAAGGTAATTGCCAATAGGAGATTTTAAATCTTAAAGCAATATGCCAACTACGAAGCTAAATCTTGTACCTCTTTTTATCATTATCTTCATTGTTTCACTTCCCTCTTCAACAAATGCTCAGGTCGAGTTCCCAAATCCTGGCCACGAAGGATTAAACACTAAGAACATTGCAAAAATAAATCTTGAGCAAAAAACTTTGAATATTGGCTTATGGCTTCAAAATAGGATCATGTATAATTTTAGTAATATTCCAGGTCCAGGTGAAACAAATATTGAAAATACTACTAATTATGATTTTTTTCGGCAACGTTTTCGATCAGGTATTGATCTTAATATAACAGATGAAACCAAACCATATAAGGTGGGCACATATTTCCAATTAGAATATCGAGGTGCTTGGGGAGGATCTTCACCCATTCAAAGTGATCCACGTGACTCAGAACCTATCAACAACCCTTATAACAGACTGCAATCTAGAGGCTTGAGATATGCATTTGTGTATTATAATTATGATGATCTTTTTAACTTATATGCCGGAATCTTACCTCTTTCCGATCAATTTGATAATGTGCTTTTTGATAGTGATTGGGATTTCAGTGTTGGAGGAATCGCATTCAGTGGCAAGTTTAATAATCAAAATTATCGCTTTGCATATATAAGGTATATTGATGGTATTGGTTATAATCAAGACATTATTAATAATACTAATTTTTATCTAACAGATTATAATATAGTACTTTCAAAATCAACAAATATTGGCTTTCATTTATACCATCTCGATAATAATGATAATTCATCTTTGCTTAGCATAAATAAAAATATGCCTAAAGATTGGAGTCCCAAAAATGAAACATGGTATGGAATTAATTTTAAAACTAACATTAATAGAAAAACTGTTCTTAAAGGGTTTATACTTCTCAATAAAGGAAAGAATAGTGAAGATTCACATAGTGGATTCGCTTTTAAAGGAGAGTCTATAACACGAATTGGTAAGACCAAAATCTCAATTAACTCAATCTATACTTCAGGTGACAAAAAGAATGAGGTCAATAGACGTTTCGTGACTCCGAGCGAAATATTTGGAGTATCCGGATTTTGGAGCTATACACACCTATTTACAGCAAACGGCCCTTCTGATGTTAATGACATCGGATTAGAAATAGGAAATTCAGGTGCTGGTTTGTTTACCATTCAATTTAAACTGGATTGGCCTTTATATAAAGATAAGCTAAGTGCTCAAATTGTGTATGCCTGGTTTAAAGCAGATCAACAACGCAATTCAAGCAAAACCTTAGGCACTGAAGCTAGTGCTATGCTTAAATATAGTTTTAGTCAAAACTTCAATCTGGAGTTTGGGGCAGCCTATGCTGACCTAGGGAAATTTTATTCTAAAAATAACAAAAACCTATTCGAAGTTTTTTCCAGACTTCAATTCACATTATAAAAAGATCAATAATTAATTCAAAATAATAAAATCAACCAAATTAAAAACTTTAAAATTACAACAATGAAAAATCAATCAATCAACTTGATCATTAAGAGAAAATTTAGAGTGCTGGTTATTGCAGCACTTTGTCTTGTGACAATGAATGTATTTTCTCAGGACAAAGCAAAATCTTCTGAAAATACCTTTAAATCATATTGGAAGAATGGCTACCAATTAGTCAGTAAAGATGGTAAATTTAAAATGAAGTTTGGAGGCCGTATTCAATATGATTGGGCTTATTTCGGTCAGGATGCTGCATTAGAAGATGAATTTGGAAGTTTGGGAAATGGGGCTGAATTTAGAAGAGCACGATTCTTCAATTCTGGTCAAATTTATGGAAACATAAAATATAAAATTCAATTAGACTTTACAGGTGGTAAAGTAAGCTTTAAGGATGTATATATAAACATCTCAAAATTACCAATCGTAGGTAACCTAAAAATAGGTCACTTTAAAGAGCCATTCAGACTAGAAGCACTTACAAGTAGTAAATACATAACATTTATGGAACGTGGATTACCAATCGCAATGTCAACAGAACGTAATTCAGGATTTATGATTCATAATAGTCTTATTAAATCAAGACTAGCCTATCAGTTTGGTGTTTTTAGAAATGCAGACTCTTATGGTAATGCGAAACAAGCCAATGATGGATATAGTATTACTTCAAGAATTTCAGGTTCACTTATTAAAAATGATGAAAAAGATCAATTACTTCATCTAGGCTTAGCATATAGTTATAGAAAGCCTCAGACTAAAGAATATAAAATTAAATCTAGACCAGAAGCACATTTAGGTAATTATTATGTAAATACTGGTACGATTGAAAATGTGAATTCAATTACTCATTTAGGTACGGAAGCTGCATTAGTTTTAGGTCCATTATCTTTTCAAGCTGAATATATTGTTTCAACTATTAAAACTCAAACAGCTACAGCAAATGTTAATTATTCATTTAAAGGTTACTACGGACAGGTTAGCTACTTCCTAACTGGTGAAATTAGAAAATATAAAAATTACGAATCTGGATTTGGAAGAGTAAAACCAAAAAATAATTTTGGTGATGGACACGGTGGAACTGGAGCATTTGAAATGGCTGTAAGATACTCGGGTTTAGACCTTAACGATAAAACCATCTTAGGTGGTGATCTTAAAGATATAACTCTTGGATTAAATTGGTATCTAAATCCTGCTACACGTCTAATGGTAAACTATGTTCTTGCTGACTTAAATAATGTAGGTAACGGAAATGCATTTCAAATGAGATTTCAAATAGATTTCTAGTTTAAGAATAATTCTTCTTAATTCTAATAACCTATAACGAAAATATAATTCTATATTATGGAAAATAAAAAAAATCAGAGAAGAGATTTCTTTAAAAAAGCCGGTCTAGGCTTAGCAACTATTGCGAGTGTTTCAGCATTTTCCTCAAATCCTTCATCAGATTCTAGTGAAGAAAAGAAAAAACTGGCAATGGTGATAGATCTTCAGAAATGTACAGGCTGTGGTGCCTGTACATTAGTTTGTAAAAATGAAAACAATGTTCAAGATGGCATCCTTTGGGCTAATAAAATTAGTAAAACTGTCGGTAAATTCCCGAATGTTAGATATGACTATATTCCAACCTTATGTAACCATTGTGATAAAGCACCTTGTGTTAAAGTATGCCCTACTCAGGCTATGCACAAGGATGAAGATGGAATTACAATGCATGATACAGAGAAATGTGTCGGTTGCCGCTATTGTATGGTAGCATGTCCTTACAAAGTGATCTCATATAATGGTGAGAAACCTCATAAGAGATGGAAAAGTGATGAAAAGCTAATGGTTGGATGTGCTTCGCCAAAAGAATTAAATGAAAAAGTTGGTGGAGATACAATCCCTTATTATAATCCTGAAAGAGCCAAAACTTATGCAGGTATCAGACCAAAAAATTCAGTTGAGAAGTGTACTTTTTGTGATCATCTGGTAAAAGATGGAGAAGAACCAAGATGTGTTCAAAGATGCCCATCCAAAGCTAGAATCTTTGGAGATTNAAATAATCCAGATGACAAAATAGTAAGCTTACTTGGGAAATACACACCATATCGCCTTAAAGAAACCTTAGGTACCGAACCAAAGGTTTACTATATCAGGAATTATAATCCTAGCAAGTATCAGAGATAGCAATTCCTTAATTAACATTTTAACTTAAAAAATCTTCAAATGAAAAATACAAAAAGTTTAATTTGGTATTCCTTTCTACTGGTTTTACTAGTATTGGGAATTTATGGCCTTATTATTCAAACCATTCACGGTCATGCTGTAACAGGTATTAGCAAACAGGTGCCTTGGGGTATTTATATTGCTGCCTTTACATTTTTTATAGGAGTTAGTACAGGATCGACACTGATCGGGTTTATAATATATGTTTTTAATGTAGAGTATCTTAAACCTATATTTTTCCGAACAATGATAGTTGGACTAGTATCATTGGTCGCTGCTGTGCTGTTTCTCGTTGCTGATGTCGGGAATCCGATTAGAATGCTAAAAGTCCCTATATTACTAAGAAATACTACTTCAGTTTTCTTTTATTCATCTTTGAGTTATTATCTCTTTGGAGGTCTGATGGTTTATCAGTTTGTTAGTTATATCAAACTACTAAAAGATCCTAAAAATGAAAAACTAAATAGTANAGTTAGATGGTTATCAATAATATTGTTTCCACTAGCTATGGGAATTGTCCTTGTACCGGACGGGGCATTATTTAGCTTTGTAAAAGCTCGTGAGTTTTGGAACAGACCATTATTGCTTCCACATTTTGCAAATGCTGCAATTGTTTCCGCTATTGCCGTAATTTCAATTATTGCATATTTAAGTGAGAAACTTGAGAAAGTTGAATTACTCAATTTCGCTTCAAGGATGCTAGTTGGCTATCTTCTTATCTTTCTAACTGCCGGCGTTCTATTTCTGGATATTTTTGACATCCTTGTATTATGGTACAGCGAAAAACCTGAAGGAATTGAAGCATGGCATTCATTAACTACTAGTCATTTAGGATTCTTTTTATTGAACATTCTTGGATTAGTTTTCGCACTGTTAATTCTAATTTCAAAAAGAGGGAAAAGTTTCCCTAAAACTTTATATGCATCAATTCTTATAATTCTAGCCATTTCAGCATATAGGTATAATCTAATTATAATTGGANAAGAATTACCTCTACTGGAAGGTCAAGTTACTGAATCGTATTTCCCAACATTATTTGAAATATTCATCTGCGCAGGAATAACTTCTTTTATTATTCTGGCATATCATTTAATGATAAAACTATTGGAAAATAAAAATCTAGCGAGCAGTAATGCTTAGTTACTTGAACAAAAAACTTTTAACATGAAAAATACAAATAGAAGAAATTTTTTAAAAAGTGCAACTCTTGGAGGTGTTGGTATAGCAACTTCTGCTATGATTCTTCCAAGACTAAAAGCATTTAGTCAGGTTGCTGATGATTACACGCCGCTGGAGTCTGTGTGGAAATCTACAACTTGCCAAGGTTGTACATCCTGGTGTTCTCAACAAGTAAATGTCGTAAATGGACGTGCTGTCAGAGTGCGTGGGAATGCCAATTCAAAGGTAAATATGGGTGAAGGTTGCGTAAGATCACATATGAGCCTTCAACAAGTGTATGACCCAGACCGAATCAAAGTGCCGATGAAACGCACAAATCCGAAGAAAGGACGTAACGAGGACCCTCAATTTGTACCAATTAGCTGGGACGAAGCTTTAGATACAATTGCTGATAAGATAATGGAACTTAGGGATAATAATGAAACACAAAAGTATATGCTAATGCGCGGAAGATATACTTATATGCGTGATATCATTTATGATAGAATGACCAAGATCATTGGATCCCCAAATAATATTTCACATAGTGCTATATGTGCAGAAGCTGAGAAGTTTGGACCATATTTTACTGNAGGTGAATGGGCTTATAGACAATACGATATAAAAAATGCAAATTACGCTTTAATATGGGGTGCAGACCCGCTATCTGCGAATAGACAAGTTTCATATTATTCTGCATTTTGGGGCGAGGCGTTAGATAGAATGCAAGTCGCTGTAGTTGACCCAAGATTATCAATCACAGCAACAAAAGCATCCGAATGGTTACCTGTAAAACCTGGAGAAGATGCAGCACTTGCTTCTGCAATTGCACATATAATTCTAACAAAAGGGTTATGGTATAAACCATTCGTAGGTGACTTCAATGAATCTTCATCTATCAAGAAATTTGAAGCTGGAAAGGAAATTCTCGAAAACAAACCTGGCGATGTATTTACGGAGATTCACACGCATGGATTAATAAAATGGTGGAATCTAGAATTAAAAGATAAAACTCCAGAATGGGCTTCTGAAAAATCTGGAATTCCAGTTGATCAAATTATTAGAGTTGCAGAGGAATACGGCAAAGCAGCTCCACACGCTATCTCTTGGGTAGGCGGTGGACCGGTTATGCAAGCGAGAGGAGGATATGCAAGTATGGCTTGTCATGCTCTTAATGCGCTTACAGGAGCAGTTGATAATAAAGGAGGTGCATTAAAAGCAAATAAAGAATATACCCTAAAATTCCCTGCACCGGACGATTATTTGGATTCTATTGCAAAGGCAGGGAAAAAGCATAAAAAGATCGATCATAGAGGGCGCAAGGAGTTTCCGGTATTATCGAAAGGTAAACCTGGTGGTGGTGTAGTAACCAATAATGCTGCAGAAGGTATTATTAATGAAGATCCAAATGAAATCAAGGTAGCAATTGCTTACTTTAACAATTTTGCATTCTCATGTCCTCAATCAGAAAGATGGGAAAAAGCCTTATCTAAGATTCCATTCCTTGTACATTGTACGACGAATGGTTCTGAGTTTACACAGTTCTCTGATATTGTTTTACCATGCGCTCATCATATGTATGAGAAGTGGGCTTATGTAAAATCTCATGCTAATGGATACAGACATGTAACTTTATTACAGCCTTCTATCGATCCAGTTTGGGATGTTAAGAATGAAGAAACAGAAATCCCATGGTTAATTGCTGAAAAATTAGCAGAGCGAGGATTTACAAATCTTCTTGAATATTACAAAACCATAAAAGACCCTGAAACAGGGAATATAGCAAAAAATGAAGGTGAATTTGCACTTTATGCATTAAAGTATATTACCCAGCCATTATGGGATCCTTCAAAACATAAAGGAGGAGATGAATTCTCAGGATGGGATGAGTTTAGTAAGACGGGAGTATGGAATTCAGACCCTTATCCATATCGCAAGCGTTGGAGTAAAATGAAAACAAAAACTAAAAAGTTTGAATTTTACTCTGAAACTTTAAAGTCTTCATTAGAATCACACGCTAAAAAACACCAGACTGATGTTGACGATATATTGGAAACATGTAATTATCAAGCTCGTGGAGAAAAAGCTTTTGTCCCTCATTATGAAGAGCCATTAATGAAAGGAACCGAAGAAGAGTTTCCATTAGTTCATGTTGATTTTAAATCTCGTTTCAATAGAGAGGGAAGGTCTGCTAATTGTACATGGTATTACGAATTGAAAGATTTAGACCCTGGAGACAATGTGGATGAGGATGTTGCAAGATTCAACCCGATTGATGCAAAGAAATACAATCTCAAAGATGGTGATAGAATTAAACTAGTTTCACCAGTCGGCGAAATTGAATGTAATGCAAAAATATGGGAAGGAAATAGACCCGGGACAGTTTCTAAGTGTTATGGTCAAGGTCACTGGGCTTATGGTAGTGTCGCTTCAAAAGAGTTTGGTAAAAAAGCTCGTGGTGGAAACAATAATGTTATCATACCTGCTGAATATGATCGTCTTAGTGGCGCTTCTGCATTCTATGGTACAACAAGAGTTAAAGTTGTGAAACTTTAAGTTTATTAAAGCAATTAATAAATTACGAGGGGTGCATTAGCACCTCTCATTTAAACTCATAATATGGAAATAAAAGTGTTGGAGAATTCTGCATTATTGTATAAATATTTTGCTGAATCTTTTTATTATCCTGACGAAAATCAGGTCGCTCAGATTCAAGATTTAAGTTTAAATATTGATGAAAGTAACAGAATTCTTTTTGAAGAAGGAATTCCAGATTTACAGATAGAATATTCTCGCTTGTTTGTCGGGCCATTTAAAGTTGCGGCTCCACCATATGGCTCTGTTTATCTTGAAGATGGGAATAAAATTTATGGTGATTCAACTATGGATGTAATAAGTGTTTATGAAGGAGAAAGCCTGCAAGTTGATTTAAAGGAACCACCGGATCATATTGCTATAGAGTTAGAATTTATAAGTTACCTTATCTATAAACAGATTGAGAGCTATGGTGAGGGTAATCTTGAGTTAGCAAGTTCATACTTTAACAAACAACTTCATTTCTTAAATCGCCATTTAGCTAAATGGGTCGATAGTTTCTGTGACAAGGTAGAAAGTGAAAGCAAATGTAACTTCTATAAAAAACTAGCGAAAGCAGTAAAAAATAAAGTTTATAATGATTTAATTAATGTTTATTCAATAAATTAGTAATGATGACAATAAGTATACTATTAGGAATGATTGGTCCTTGGCAAATAATTATTATATCGCTTTGCGTAATCCTTCTTTTCGGGGGTAAAAAAATTCCTGAAATGATGAAAGGTGTTGGTCAAGGAATAAAAGAATTTAAAAAAGGGACTCAAGACTTTGAAAATATTAATAACGAAACAAAATAAATAGAATTTATAGAATCTCCGAGCTTTTGCTTCTAATCACATACGAATGAAGTTTAAGCCAAAGGGACTAAATGGAAACATTTCGTCCTCCCGAATTCCGAAAATCGGAATGAATTGGAAAGGAGAATTTCAGTGGCATATTATTTTTAGCTTAGAAATTCCATTTCCAAATTTATATATTAATAAAAGTTGGATAAATGGAATTAATCTTTCTCATTTGTATTCTAATAGCAGCAGTACTATATTCATCTGTAGGACATGGAGGCGCGAGTGGGTACCTTGCTCTCATGGCAATATTTTCTTTTCCACCAGAATTAATGAAAGTAACAGCACTTACACTAAATTTATTTGTAGCATCAATTGCATTCTTCGCTTTTTATAAAGCAGGACATTTCAAATTCAAGCTACTTTGGCCATTTGTCATCACATCGGTACCATTTTCATTTTTAGGTGGGTTAATAGATGTCGAGCCAAAACTTTATAAAATCATACTAGGTATCTGCTTATTGTTTGCGACATTCCGTATATTCTATAAACATAATCCTGAAGAAGAAAAATGCAATGAGGTACAATTAGTTATAGCACTTGTAATTGGCGCATTACTTGGCTTTTTCAGTGGATTAATTGGAATTGGGGGTGGAATAATATTAAGCCCACTGCTCTTATTATTAAAATGGGGTAATTTAAAAGAGGTTGCAGCTGTTTCTGCTGTCTTCATCTTTCTTAACTCAGCAAGCGGCCTCTTTGGTCATTTCCTAAGAGATGTTACAATCAATCCAAATGTAAGTTTATATATAATCGCTGGAGTACTAGGAGGTATTATAGGTGGAAATATGGGAAGTTTTAAATTCTCAAATCAGAGATTATCCTACTTTCTGGCCTTTGTATTATTTATAGCTAGTATAAAACTATTTCTAGTCTAATTATCAAAGTAAATTTGGCAATAATAATTATAGTATTAAGATGATTGATAAATATAACAGAAGCATTA
>PARP01000015.1 GCA_002711565.1 Bacteroidota bacterium | reverse complement strand
ACTCGTTCTCTCGTCGGTTTGTCCTGGTTAAATACCAAAACTAATCACCTAAATACAATTTGTAAAACTAAAGGCTTCGCTCAGTAACCAAAGTTTTTGAATCATTTAACAGTATAGCAATACAGCAGTATAACAATGAACATCCTCGTATTCAAAACAGATATAGAAAACGATAATAAGATCCTGTACGCAGCTTCCATTTTGGATCAGCATCATAGCATCCACAGATGGAATGTAGACCGCGACGATATTGATAATGTACTTCGTATCGAAGCCACCGAATCCTTAAGTGAAGAAGAAGTGGAAGAACTTCTATTACTGAATGGCCTTGAATGTCAGGCCTTGCCTGATTAAAGCTAATCGCTATTGGCTGCTAGCTTTTCGCAATGAAGAATTTCGAATTCTAATAGACGAGGAGCGAAATGCGACTAGCGAAGAGCGAATTTTCAATCAATATATACGGACAGCGCTGACAGAATTGAGGGTTGTAGTCCACCAGGTACTACTATGTCTGTGTTGTTCTTTTTTATTACGTTAGCACGTTATACGTTATACATTAACACCTATTAAGTGCTTACTAGTCGTGCATAAAACATTAGAGTTATATTTCCCATATTAAAAGCTGCAAAAACGGGGAGTTATCCCTTAGTTTTTACCTTACAATAAAGCCCTCCCTAAATAGGGAGGGAGGACCCGTCGAAGACGGAGGGTGGGTAAAAAAATTGACCATAAACAAATCGGGATGACATCTCCCTTCGGTAGAAGTCATCCCAACCTGCAAACACGCAAACCTTCAAACATGCACACGTTTAACCTTTATTAACTTTTATGGTCCGAAAATTGCTTGTAAATTCGCCACGTAATTTCTCCCATATTGTGAAATTTAATGAAAGAACAAACATGAAATTCAACAAACTATTTTCTTTATTAGCTTTGATCGTTTTGATCACGGCATGTGGAAAGGATGAAGAGTTAACACCAGAAACTCTTGAACAGAAGATCGAAGACATCACAAAGAAACATATGACCAATCAAGGTTGGGCAGGTGTTGCTATTGGAGTGTATGATAATGGCACAACAAACTTTTACGCTTACGGTGCAAAAGACAAAGCTGATGATTCTAAGATCAACCAAAACACCCTATTCGAAATTGGTGATCTTTCAAAAGTATTTACAGGAGCCTTATTAACAAAGCTTGATCTTGATGGTACCATCGATGAAGATGATCCACTTAAAGATCATATGCCACTTAATGCTAATGTTCCTGATTATTTAGGAAATGATATCCTATTAAAACATCTTGCAAATCATAGTTCAGCACTTCCAACAATGCCAGACAATATGGATCTTGAAGCTGAGGAAGATGTGCTAAATCAGTATACAACTACTCTCCTTTTTGAATTCCTGGATGGCTATACGATGCCACGTAATACAGGAACAACAATGGAGTACTCAAATCTTGGATATGGTATCTTAGGTTATGCACTAAAATATTCTCAAAGTAAAACTTATGGAGACTTATTAAAAGACGAAATCTTAACTCCACTTGGAATGACAAATACTTTCATGACATTTGCTGAAGCAGGTCATGATAATATCGCTCAAGGATATAGTGGACCTTCAGATGAAGCCAATGAGTTATTATTCTCTGAAGTTTTTGAAGGATCTGGTGGGATCAAATCTTCAATTAGCGATATGCTTAAATTTATCGGAGCTAACTTATCTGATGATACAGGAAACCTTTATGAAGCTTTACGCAAAACTCATATTAAGACCATTGAGACTCCTGATGCAGGTAATGGTTTCGGTACTGGATGGTTTATTCTTAATTATTTAGATGGACAATTAGTTAGATTCCATGATGGAGGAACTATGGGATATTCATCTTATATGGTAATCAACCCTGAAACTAAAAGAGGTGTTGTAGTATTGATCAATACAAATACAGATAATGCTTATGCTCATCTTGACATCGGAGTTGAGATCATGAAAGCAGTGCATGAAGCAGCACAGACGAATTAAGAGTTATAAATTAAAAATTAGCCATGGGTGAGAGATCATTCATGGCTTTTTTATTGAAATGAAATGAACTTTTGATGGGGCATTGCCCCTTTTCGAGAAAGGGGCAATGCCCCATCACCTCTTACGATCTTAAAATACCTTCAAATTAAATATCCATCTCTACTTCGTGAATCAGGATTTTTATATGCTAAGACTTCATTTCGCTTTAGCTCATGAAGCCTAAACATATAAAAACAGAACGGCCTGAGTTCTTTTTGTGGGTTAAGTCTCAGGCCGTAAAATCTGTGATCTTTAGTGTTAGTTAATTAGAACGCATGGCTCACGAGTTAAATGTATGAAAAAAAACGACCGAAACACAACGAACACTCTATTTATATCTCTTTTTAATTAAAATATCTACCATCAATTTTAAGAATTCGCTTTCTTATCATTAATAATCGACTAATCAAACCAACCAATTTTATCATTCTTCTTCATTATTTACTCATTAATAATTATTAATTATTCTCTCAGAGTAATATCTTTAGGCTATGATTCGAAAAACCATTTATACTCTTTTTGCGCTTTCACTTATAATCGGACTTATTTATATCTACAGTAAGCCCAAAACGGATACTGAAAAATTATCCTGGATCCTCGGGAGTTGGGAACGACTCGATATGCCTGAAGGTAAGTCTGGTGCTGAAAAATGGAAACTAAGAGGCGATCACTATGAAGGAATTGCATTAAATCTGAATGGTACAGATACAACTTTCATAGAATATATAAAGATCGCTAAGCTCGATAAAGATCATTTCTATATTGTTGAAGTCAGTCATAATGCTGAGCCTACCTATTTCAAACTAACATCTGTCACTGATAGCAGTTTTGTTTGCGAAAACCCTAAGCATGACTTCCCGAAAAAGATCGAATACTGGCTTAAGGGCGAAGAAATGCATGCAAAAATTTCGGGTGATGGGAATGAGGTGGGGTTTAGGTTTAAGCGAAAGCTTGGGTCTTAGACCCTTTCTTCGAAATGGGTCTAAGACCCGACATTGGCCAATAAAAAAAAGCCGAAGCTTTCGCTCCGGCCCTTTGTCTTTAGTTGACAATTTCTTTTTAGTTATTTGAAAAGCTTACAAGTTCAATCTCAAATATCAAACATGAATTAGATGGAATCATTGCTTGTTCAACTTTCCCATATGCTAAAGTAGAAGGAATAAATAATCTACCCTCATCACCTGCATTCATTAATTGTACTCCTTCAATCATTCCGTTAATTGGAACATTGGTAGGACCAGCAAGATTAAAAACCTCAGCAGAATTTCCGTCAGTTGTATAAAACACAGTTCCGTCTAATAAATAACCTTTAAGTCTTAATGTTACACTTGCCGTAGGTGAAGGATTTTCTGTTCCCGTACCTTCAACATCGATAACGTAGAATAAACCAGACTCCGTTTTCGTAGCTGTAATATTATTTTCTGTAAGATAATCCTGGATCTTTTGGATATCTATTGCTAATTGTTCTTCAGTTGAAATATCATCTTCCTTACCACAGCCAGCGATAAACAATGCTGCAATCATCAGTATACCAAGTACTTTCTTCATTTTTTCAATTTTTGTGCATTAAAATAATTCGCATTTTGCGAATTTTGGTTGTCGATCTTTTTCTATAATCCTTTGAGGTTTTGGGCGAAGCAAATTTAAAAAAAATATGCAAACCACCTCAAGGCTTAGGTTGTTTGCAATTTTAATGCCAAAAAAAGTCCCGATCCCTTTATTGGTCGGGATCAGGACTAATATATTATAGGTCGGTTAGTATCTTAAACTACACCTTGTGCTAACATTGCATCAGCAACTTTCACGAAACCACCGATGTTTGCACCTTTAACATAGTCGATGAAGTCGCCTTCAGTACCATACTTCTCACAAGTAGCGTGGATATCCTTCATGATTTGTTTCAATCTGTTATCAACTTCTTCGCGAGTCCATGATAAACGAAGTGAGTTTTGAGACATCTCAAGACCAGAAACTGCAACACCACCAGCATTAGCTGCTTTACCAGGACCGTAAAGGATCTTAGCATCAGCATAAACAGCGATCGCTTCAGGAGTAGAAGGCATGTTTGCACCTTCAGAAATTACGAAACATCCGTTAGCTACAAGCGTCTTAGCTTCTTCTTCGTTAACCTCATTTTGAGTTGCATTTGGCATAGCTACATCACACTTAATGCCCCAAGGACGTTGTCCTTCGTGGAATTCGCAACCATACTTTTCTGCATATTCTTTAATTCTACCACGTTTTACATTCTTAAGATGCATCACGTAAGCTAATTTTTCTTCGTCGATTCCCTCTGGATCATAAATGAAACCTTGAGAATCTGATAAAGTAACAACTTTACCACCTAATTCAGTAACTTTCTCACACGCATATTGAGCAACGTTTCCGGAACCAGAGATTGTAACAACTTTACCTTTAAGGCTGTCACCTTTCGCATTAAGCATATACTCAGCAAAATAAGTAGCACCGTAACCAGTTGCTTCAGGACGAATTAATGATCCACCCCATTCTCTTCCTTTACCAGTTAATACACCAGTAAATTCATTACGGATACGTTTGTATTGACCGAACATGAAACCGATCTCACGACCACCAACTCCGATGTCACCTGCAGGTACGTCAGTGTTAGGACCAATGTGCTTACATAACTCAGTCATGAAACTTTGGCAAAAACGCATTACTTCATTGTCTGATTTTCCTTTAGGATCGAAATCAGAACCACCTTTACCACCACCCATAGGAAGTGTAGTAAGAGAGTTTTTAAATACTTGCTCAAAAGCTAAGAATTTAAGAACACCAAGGTTTACAGTTGGATGGAAACGTAATCCACCTTTGTAAGGTCCAATCGCTGAGTTCATCTCAATACGATATCCTTTGTTGATTTGGATTTCACCTTTGTCATCTAACCAAGGAACTCTAAATAAGATCACTCTTTCTGGTTCAGCAATTCTTTCTAGAACTTTAGCTTCGCTGTAGTGAGGATTTTCTTCAATATATGGGATCAAAGATTCTACAACTTCGTGTACTGCTTGGTGGAATTCATTTTCACCTGGATTCTTAGCGATGATCTTCGCCATGAAATCGTTTACTTTTTGTTCAAAAGCCATTTTTATATGTTTTTGATTAATAATTAGGGATTAATTTTGTAGCCCAATTATAGCCAAAAAAAACATCTATTTTTCAAATCTCAAGCCAATTTCAGTAGCACCCGTATGAATTTCCGTGTTTCACGCAAACAGTTATTAAACGTATATATTTCTTTGTATGTGTTAGGGTGGAATTAGTCTAAATATGGATGCAGTAAACAAGTGCCTAAAGTACTTCGAATACTTAGAGTACTTAGAGTTAATTGCCCTTCGACTCGCCTGATAAATCAGGCTCGCTCAGGGAGCGCTTGATTCTAAGAAATATTAGGATAAATGGTAAATGGTCCCTGAGCGAGGCTTTAGCCGAGTCGAAGGGCTGATCGCATACAGTTATACCTTAACAAAAAGGCGCAGCTATCTTGACATCCTGACAACTTGAGAACTTGAAAACTCTTAATAAATACCCTACAGTTTCGACATAAGGCTTTCTTAACTACGATAGGAATTAAATTTCGATGATATTATTCTTGATCGCGAACTTCACCAGATCAACAGTGGTTTTCAGATTCAGTTTCTTCATCACATTGGTTTTATGAGATTCAACCGTTCTAACACTGATGAATAATTTGTCGGCGATTTGCTTATTGGTAAGACTTTGTCCGAAAAGCTTTAATACCTCAACCTCTCTGGTTGATAAGCTCTTCTCTTTTTGATCTTGTAATTGATGCTCTGCATCTGTTTCGCGGAGATAGTTCTTTAAAATGATATTGGTGATCGGCTTCGCATAATAATCATAACCTCCACGAATGGTATAAATGGCTTCGATCAGTTCTGATCTGTCAGCATCTTTGGTAAGATAGCCCTTCGCTCCTGCTTTAAGCGTTTTTAAGATGAAATCTTTAGAACGACTCATTGAAAGGATCAATAGGTTCATATTCGGCACCTCTCGTTTGAGCTGTTTAATCTTCTCAATCTCCTCTTCATTCGTCTCATAAACATTGATCACACAAATGTGAATATAATGTCCTTTGATCTGACTCATTAAGTTTGGAATATCGCTCGCGCAGCCCACCACTTCTATTTCGCTGATGTCTCTCAGCAAGGCTTCCAGCCCCTGACAAACGATCTGATGGTCATCAACTATAAAGATCTTTATCATCTAATTTTCTTGTTCAAGTATCTCAGCAGTGCGAATTTAAGAATTTGTACGAAATTCACCCAATTAAAGCAGTACAAATGTGATTTACATCAATTTTCGTTTAAATTTGTGAAAAACGGCACCCTATGAAAGAAGATTCCTTGTCGAAAAAAGGCTATCAAAAACTCCAGGCGGAAAATATTGAACGTTTAAAAGAGCTGGCCGCGATCAATAAGACCACTAGCATCCTGAAAGCAGGAAAACCCATCGATGAAACCCTGCAACAGATATGTTTGATCCTTCCACCAGCCTATCAATATCCGGCCTTTACCTCTGCAAGGATCGGTTATGCCGGCAAACAATATCGATCTTCCAATTATAAACGTACAAAATGGGTTCAAAAGCAAGAATTTGAAACCATTGATGGCGATAAAGGAGAGATCGAGATCTTCTACACCAAAGAATTCCCGAAAAAGTTTGAAGGCCCGTTCCTGGAAGAGGAGAGACATTTGATCTTCAATATTGCCAACCTCATCAGTGGTTATTTGAATGGAATAAAGGGTAGTAAGTTCATGAATCGTCCTTATCTGATCCATGAAGTTGAAGATGCCACCGAAGAAGAAACAGCAGAGGACACAAGTCGTAAGCTACTCCAACAATTCCTGAATAAAAGCAATGTGAACCGTGATGTATATCACGATCTTATGCCTTTTAAGGTTCGTGAGATCCTTTTGATCGCGAATTTGTATGATGCATATTCAATTGAAAAAGAAGGGAAATTCTCAGAACATGTTCTAGGTGAATATCATCAGCTGAATCTGACTTCTGTTCCTAGGATCACTGGGGTTTCATCTGCCGAAGAAGCCTTTGAGCAAATGAACTCCAAGCACTTTGATCTTGTAATTCTCATGGTTGGTGCAGATAAGAATACAACTCTTGATCTAAGTGAAAGAATCAAGAAATCATTCCCTTATGTTCCGGTTTTTCTCTTATTGAATAATAATAGTGATATCGCTTTCTACGAAAAGAAAACACGTTATTCGGCTTATGTCGACAGAACTTTCGTATGGAATGGTGATTCGAGGATATTCTTCTCAATGATCAAATTAGTTGAGGATAAGATCAATGTTGAGAATGATACACACGTCGGAATGGTTCGAGTGATTCTGCTGGTCGAAGATTCCCCGAAGTATTATTCCAGATACCTGCCTCTACTCTATCAGGTTGTGATGGAGCAGACAAAGCGAATCATTGAAGATGTGAGTACGGATGAACTCTATAAAGTTCTCCGAATGCGTGCTCGTCCGAAAATATTGCTTGCCTCAACTTATGAAGGTGCGCAGGAGATCATCAATAAGTATAAAGACAATCTGCTTTGCTTAATTAGTGATGTGAAATTCGATAAAGATGGTGTTGATGATGGAAATGCCGGATTTGAGCTTGTGCAATATGTAAGAAGTATGATCAAAAACCTTCCGGTGATCATACAATCTTCTAATCTCTCAAACTCGAAACGTTCTTATGAGTTAAAGGCTACATTTATCAATAAACACTCGGATAGTTTATTGCAGGATTTTCAATCGTTTATCACCTATTATCTGGGTTTTGGTAACTTCATTTATCGTGATAAATCGGGTAGTCAGATCGGCATCGCTAGATCTTTGAAAGAATTTGAAAATCAATTACGTACAATCCCTGATGAGTCCTTATTATACCATGCGAAACGAGATCATTTCTCCTTGTGGTTAATGGCTCGTGGAGAGATTCAGGCGGCAAAAATCCTGAATCCACATAAGGTTAGTGATTTTGAATCATCACAAGAACTCCGACAGGTATTGATCGATGTGATCCAGCGATTTAGAAATGAGCAGAACAAAGGAAAGATCATTCCATTTGATGAAAATGCTATTTTGGATGAATCGAATATTCTGAGTTTATCGGATGGTTCATTAGGGGGTAAAGGTAGAGGGTTGGCCTTCATCAACACTTTGATCTATAATTTCGATTTCACACAATTGGTTCCGGATATAAATATTCGTGCACCTAAAACTGCCGTGATCGGTACTGATGAATTCGAGCAGTTTTTAGAAAGAAATTATCTGCGTGATTATGTGATCAGTGAGCGAAACTATGAATTGATCCAGAAGAGATTCATGGAAGCAAGCCTATCTGATACGCTTATGAAGCGATTGAAAATGGTGCTGCGAAAGATCACAAAACCTATAGCAGTAAGATCATCAGGTATGTTTGAAGATTCGATGATGCAACCTTTTGCCGGGATCTTCGAAACCTATATTCTTCCGAATAATCATGAAGACTTCAATGTTAGACTCGAGCAATTAACCAATGCGATCAAAATGGTTTATGCTTCGGTTTATTCACCTGTTGCTAAAGGATATATTGAAGCCGTGAACTATAAGGTTGAAGAGGAAAAAATGGCCGTAATCCTTCAGGAGGTAGTTGGTAATAAATATGAGAATTATTTCTATCCGCATATCTCAGGAGTAGCACAATCCTATAATTATTACCCTTTTGCACACATGAAACCTGAGGAAGGCTTCGCTGTAGCAGCAGTTGGATTAGGGAAATATGTTGTGGAAGGTGAAAAAGCATATCGATTCTCGCCTTTATATCCAGCAACAGAGATCAATTCACCTAAAGATCAATTCAAGAATTCTCAAATGAAAGCCTTTGTGGTTGATCTGAGAAAATCAGAACCTGATCTTATGGAAGGAGATACTGCCGGTCTTTCTTATATCGATATTGATGATATTGAGATGCATGGCAACCTTAAACATTGCGCATCAGTTTATGATGCTGACACCAGAACGATCTATCCAGGTATCAGTCGACCTGGTCCAAGGATCGTAAATTTCTCTAATATTCTGAAATACAATTATATTCCTTTAGCAAAAACCATTGAAAAGATCTTGGATGTTGTTAAGGAAGCTATGGGATCTCCTGTTGAGATCGAATATGCTGTTGATTTAAACAAGGATGGATTGAATAAAGCCAGTTTCTATCTATTACAGATCAAACCTATGATCGGTAATGCAAGTGATTATCATATTGATGTGAATAGGTTGAAAAAAGAAGAAATGGTGATCTATGCTGAAAAGGCAATGGGCAATGGGCATATCAAGGACATTCAGGATGTAATCTTTGTGGATAAATCGAAGTTTGATAAGAGCAGAACCGAAGAAATGGCTGAAGAGATCGAAATTCTGAATCGAAAAATGATCGATCAGGATAAGCAATATATATTGGTAGGTCCAGGACGCTGGGGAACCAGAGATCGATTTATCGGAATTCCTGTTAAGTGGCCGCAGATCTCACAAGCAAAGGTGATCACCGAAACCAGTTTAGAAGATTTTCCATTAGATGCATCTTCAGGTTCTCACTTTTTCCATAATGTTACTTCCATGAATGTTGGATATATCTCTATTCAGCAAGAGCAAAGTGGTGGATTTATTAATTGGGAAGTTTTATATGATCAAGAGGTGTTGGAAGAGACTGAATTCTTCAAACATATTCGCTTTAAAAAGCCTCTTCACATCCGAATGGATGGAAAGCAACAGATATCAGTCATTTCCTTCAAAAAATAGTTGATAATCAGGCACAAATATTTGTGAACTTGTTAACAACTAAAAATCAAAAATAACAATGGGCTTCTAACAGCCTGCTAGTCAGCGTTTAATTTATAGTTGTTATAAATTAAGCCAATATGCCATGTTAATCACTTCATTTTTCGGCTTTTAAGAATTTCATTTTTTTCTAAAAACCTCCTCCGTTAATTATTTAACACGCTCATTCTTTGCATTTTACTGTCATTTTTTTATTATATTAAGAGTAAGAGCTTAGATATTTGAAATATTATTGTTATTAAATAAACAGAAAGATTATGAATGAATTTCTCGCCTTATCCGTAAAATGTCCAATTTGTAACAAATCCCTGATGGATTCAACCATGCTAGTGGATAATGAACCCAGTATTAAAGTCAATGTAGAGATCGGCGGACAAAAAGGAACGATCAATCTGAGCGCCATTTATGGAAGTTATAATTATAATACCAACCTTAATATGCCGATGGATCAGGTTGCAACATTCTCCTGTCCTCATTGCTTAGGTATTATTAAAGAAGATGTTAAATGCTTCTCATGTGATGCTCCAATGGTTCCATTATATCTGGATATGGGAGGGAAAGTGTCAATTTGCTCAAGAAGTGGATGTAAGCAACACAAAGTTGAGTTTGATGATCTGAGTGTTGCATTGAATAAGCTTTATCAGGATTACGGCCTTGCCGGAAATCATAAACATAAACGCCCGCCTGGCATTAAAACTGATGTTGAAGAAGATGATGAAATGGAAACCATCGAATCAGGAACCTTCCTGCAATCCTATTGTCCGCATTGTAAAAAATCACTGATTGAAGGGGATCAGTTGAAACTTAAGATCAAAAATGATGCGGAAGGATACTTGATGTTGAGTCCATACTTGAATATCTTTACGTCGGAATCAACTATTGAACTTCCCGATGACAAAACCGTAGAAGATCTACTTTGTTATCATTGTGAAACCAGCCTAATTAAAAAAGAGAAGAAATGTGAAAGCTGTGGGTCACCAACTGCACGCGTTAATGTTGGAGCCCGAACCAAGCTACTCGACTTTTACATCTGTACAAAAAAAGGATGTAAGTGGCACGGACTGAATGAGGATGACCTGTACGACATCCGACTTGAGGACAGCCTCGAGTGGTAATTAACCGCCTACATTATTTAACTAATTCTGAGTAGTACAACATGTTTCAGATTGTCAGAAAACAGGAGATGGCAAAAGGGACGATCATACGCTTTGATATAAGCGCTCCCAAGATTGCCAAGAAGGTAAAGGCCGGTCAATTTGTGATCCTCCGCGTTAATGAAACCGGAGAGCGTATACCACTAACTGTGGCCGACAAAGATGAATTTGCAGGGATCATCACCCTGATCTTCCAGGTGGTAGGTAAATCCACCGCCCTCATGCGTTCGCTAAATGAGGGAGATTTAATTAAAGACATTGTTGGCCCACTGGGTCAGGCGGCGGAGGTCGAAAAGATCGGTACCGTCGTAATGGTAGGAGGAGGAACCGGAGTTGCAATCCTGCATCATGTGGCGAAAGCCTTTAAAGAAGCCGGAAATTATGTGATCGGTATTATTGGTGCTCAAAACAAAGACATGCTGATCCTTCAGCATGAAATGGAACGTATTTGCGATGAATTAGTGATCACTTCTGATGATGGAAGTATTGGTGAAATGGGATTTACAACCCAACCACTTACTAAATACATGGATGAACGTCACGACATCAAATTGGTTTATGCCATTGGACCTATCATCATGATGAAAAATGTGGTTGCTCTCACTAAAAAGAAGAAAATCCCTACTAATGTGAGCCTCAATCCGATCATGATCGATGGGACGGGAATGTGTGGAGGTTGTCGCGTGAAAGTGAATAACGAAACCATGTTCTGCTGTGTTGACGGCCCCGATTTCGATGGCTTTAAGGTAGATTTTGATGAGTTGATGAAACGTAATTCACTTTATCTACAAGATGAAAAAGACTCTTTATTATTCTCTATTAAATAAGGCTGTGTTATGGTAAATCAAGACGTTAAATATTTAAAGTTCAAAACTTATTTGAGCACGTATTGTCCGCATTGTAATAACACCTTAAATGTAGAGACAAAAGAAAATAAAAGTGTTAACTTCAAAGCGATCTATAAAAAGGAAGAAGTGGAATTAAAGCTTAGTCCTTACCTCGATGTATTCGATGTTGAATGCTCAGTAGACCTGAAAGATGGTACTGTTCTGGAAGATCTGATCTGCCCGCATTGCGATACAAGTTTGATCAATAAGAGCGTAAAATGTGGAGAATGTGAATCTCCTGTAAGTGAGGTTACTATTCATGCTGCATCTAAATTGATCCCATTCTATATCTGTTCTAAGAATGGTTGTGAATGGCATGGATTAACTAAACGTGATGAGCGAAGAATTAAACTTAAGATTCCTCGCCAGGCCATGCCGGAACAGGATCAGAAATTAAGGATCCATAACCATCAGGAAGTTCCGTATGGCTACACCTCAGAACTTGCTTTACTTGAAGCAGGACGATGTTTACAATGTAAAAATCCGCAATGTGTTTTAGGTTGCCCAGTAAATATTGATATTCCATCCTTCATATCTTTAATAGCTGAAGACAAATTCAATGAAGCAGCTAAAAAGATCAAGGAAAGAAATATTCTTCCTGCTGTTTGTGGTAGAGTTTGTCCACAAGAATCTCAATGTGAAGAGAAATGTATCCTTGGATTCAAAGATGAGCCAGTTGCAATTGGTCGTTTAGAAAGATTTGTTGCCGATTATGAACGCAAAATGGATCTTGTTGAAGTTCCTGTGATCAAAGAAGATACAGGAATGAAGATCGCAGTGATCGGCTCAGGACCTGCCGGATTAACACTGGCAGCCGATATGCGACAACTGGGATATGGTGTAACTGTATTCGAGGCATTACATGAAACCGGTGGTGTATTAACCTATGGTATTCCGGAGTTTCGTCTTCCAAAATCGATAGTCCAGTTTGAAATTCAATATTTGAAAGAAATTGGAGTTCGATTTGAACTAAATCATGTAATAGGGAATATTCTTACTGTTGACGAACTGCTCGAACATTTTGACGCAGTATTTGTAGGTGTAGGAGCCGGATTACCAAAATTCATGAACATCAAAGGTGAAAGTTTAGGTAATATTTACTCCTCGAATGAATATCTCACCCGAATGAATCTGATGAAAGCTTACAAATTCCCTGAATATGATACTCCAAAACCAAAAGGTAATAAGGTAGTAGTTATTGGGGGCGGAAATGTTGCAATGGATTGCGCAAGAACCGCCATTAGAACGGGATCTTCAGAGGTGACGATCGTTTATCGTCGTTCACGTCATGAGCTTCCAGCTAGAGCTGAAGAAGTTCACCATGCAGAGGAAGAAGGCATCCGATTCAGATTACTAACTAACCCTATTCAATATATCGGTACAGATCATAATACGGTAAAAGGTCTAGAATGTATTCAAATGGAATTAGGAGAGCCTGATGAATCAGGTAGAAGAAGACCAATTCCAATAGAGGATTCAAATTTTACGATCGAATGTGACTTAGCAGTTGTAGCTATTGGTACTGGCCCGAATCCAATTATATTCCAATCAACTCCTGATATGGAACTAAATAAATGGGGGTATATCAAAGCAGATGAAGAAACTTTGGAAACTACAAAACCATTCGTTTATGCGGGAGGCGATATTGTAACGGGCTCAGCTACTGTGATTGAAGCTATGGGCGCGGGACGTATTGCTGCAAATGCCATCCACGAAAAGCTATCCAAAAAACGTAAAAAAAAAGCCCTAAAAAGGGCTAAGATGGCACCACTTACTAACTAAACAAAAAAGCCCCGACAAATCGGGGCTTTTTTTATTTAAAATCTTTTTTGAGCAATGTTACCCAGTCTTTTATCTGTTGTTCGACTTTTCCTTTATCATTATCATTATCATAATCAATTGCCAATCCAACAAATTTTCCCTTCTTAATAGCAATTGAGTCTGAATGCCTATAATCCTTAGCCGGCCATTCACCAACAACAGTTGTATTCTTGGCTATCAGATTATATAAATGACCCATCCCATCTACAAAACTATCAGCATAAACTTCCTGATCACCCAGTCCATAAAGAGCAACCTTTTTTGAACTCAGGTCAATTTCCTTTAGATCATCAGAAAAATCTTCCCAATCATCCTGCATATCACCAATACCCCAAGTTGAGGTTCCAAAGATCAAATAATCATATTGTTCAACTTCTGCTTTATCAGCAGCATCTATATTGTGTACGTCAGCGTTTTCTTCACCAAATTCAGCTTGTAAACGATCAGCGATCAATTCTGCATTACCGGTAGAAGAGCCGTAAAATATTCCAATTTTCATCTGTTATAAATTAATTGCGTTGTATTCCTTAATTTGAAATACAAAGATAATATTATTTATAACTATTCTAAATTGAAATCTTAATTATTAAGGATCAGATAAAAAGAAGCAGGCTTACAGCCATAACAACCATCCCAACGATCATTCCATAGATCGATAAATGGTGTTCTCCATATTCTCTTGCGGCAGGCAAGAGTTCGTCAAGTGAAATAAATACCATGATTCCTGCAACTCCGGCGAACAGGATCCCAAACATTACTGGGGTCATGAAAGGCATCAATATCAGATAACCTATCAAAGCGCCAATAGGTTCTGACAATCCCGAGCTAAATGAATACCAGAAAGCTTTTTTCTTTGAACCTGTTGCATAATAAATTGGCACCGATACTGCGATCCCTTCAGGAATATTATGAATAGCGATCGCCACGGCAATTGCAATACCCAGTTCAGGGTCAGTGATCGCTGCGGTAAAAGTTGCAAGGCCTTCAGGAAAATTGTGGATAGCAATGGCTAATGCTGTAAAAACACCCATTCGCATCAAACGTTTTGCTTTATGCTTCTCATTATCCCCGTAGTCCTCCATTTTCTTGATCTCGTGAGGATTCTCCATGGAAGGGATCAGCTTATCAATAATTCCAATTAGCAATACACCACCAAAAAAAGCAGCAACTGTAAGCCAGGACCCACTTACATCACCTAATTCAGCAACTAACTCGATTCTAGCTTTAGCCATGATCTCTACAAATGAAACATAGATCATCACACCTGCAGAAAATCCGAGTGCAATAGATAAGAATTTAGTATTCGTTTGTTTGGCAAAGAATGCGATAGCACTTCCAATTCCGGTAGACAAACCAGCAAATAGTGTTAATCCAAATGCAAAAAGCAATGTTGATGTATCCATAAAGCAAAAATACAATTAAACCATTCAACTATTGAACCATTGAACTTATCAACTAATTTAAGAATAATTAAGGCATTGAAAAATCAATTTAGAGCATATTAATTTATCTTTGTTTTAAAATTATCCATTATGAAAAAACTGATTCTTTTCATGGTATATATTCTTGGTCTTAGTATTGTATCAATTGCTCAAGACCTCAATAAAAAATATCTTGACCCGAAACTTGAAAGGGAAGTTCTTGTTGATTATTGTGATAGAAAGGGTTTAGAGGATGATGCTGAATTCAGCGAGCTTTTTTCAATTATGTATGAAGCACACGAAATTTCTAAAGAAGCCATAGATAAACTTAAATCAAAAACTAAAGATATTGAGATCGTATTGGTTTTAGGAACCTGGTGTCATGACAGCCAAATGCAGGTGCCCGCTTTTTATAAAGTTCTTGATGCAGTTGGATTTGATGAAAAGAAAGTAAAAGTGATCGCTGTTAACAGAAGTAAGAAGACCATTGATGTGAATATAGATGATCTTGACATCAAATATGTTCCAACATTCATTTTCTATAAAGATGGTAAGGAATTAGGGCGTATTATTGAAAGTCCTGAAGATACACTTGAAGCTGACTTTTTAAGAATCATCGGATAATACCTATGAAGATATTCAACAAAATCGAAGACTGCACTGCTTACCTTCAATCTGCTAAAGATAATGGTAATAAACTTGGCTTTGTCCCAACCATGGGAGCACTGCATGAAGGGCATTTGGAATTAATTTTACAATCAAAAGAAGAGAATGACATCACAATCTGTAGCATTTTTGTGAACCCAATCCAGTTCAATAATCCGGAAGACTTAAAAAAGTATCCAAGAACGATGGACACCGACATTGAAAAGTTAGAGTCCATTCAATGTGATGTTCTTTTTGCGCCAGAGGTTGGTGAAATGTACCCAGATAAAGTCACAAAAAATTATGACTTCGGACAACTTGATAAAGTTATGGAAGGAGAGTTTCGCCCGGGTCATTTTAATGGAGTGGCAGTGGTTGTGAAACTTTTATTTGATATTGTTATTCCACATAAAGCGTACTTCGGCTTAAAAGATTATCAGCAATTGGCAATTGTTCGTAAAATGGTTGAAATTGAAGAATTAGGTGTTGAAATTGTACCTTGTCCAATCGTTCGAGAAGATGACGGATTAGCGATGAGTTCACGAAATAGAAGGCTTACTTTGAGTGAAAGAGAAGTTGCATCTGCTANTTATCAAAACTTAAAAATGCTCAGAAGCGACATAGGACAACTTAAGATCGATGATCTGAAGACCAGAGCCATTGACAATATAAATATGATCGAAGGCTTTGAGGTTGAATACCTTGAGGTTGTAGATGCTTATACATTAATGCCTGTAAAAGAGGCTAAAGAAGATCAAAAATTGGTTGCCTGTGTTGCAGCCTTTTTAGGAAATGTTCGTTTAATTGATAATATGGCATTGAATTAAAGCTATATCTGAGATNTTTTTAATTTTGCAGCATCATGAACATTGAAGTTTTAAAATCTAAAATACATCGAGCAACCATCACCATGGCGGATCTTAACTATGTTGGGAGTATTGCTATTGATGAAGACCTGATGGATGCCGTTAACCTGATCGAGAACGAGCGCGTTCACATTTACAATATTACAAATGGCGAACGTTTGGAAACTTATGTAATTAAGGGAGAGAGAGGATCAGGAGTTATATCATTGAATGGTGCTGCAGCACGTAAAGCTGAGATCGGCGATCTTGTGATCATCGTTTCTTATGCTTCAATGGATTTTGAAGAAGCCAAATCCTTCAAACCAAGCATCGTTTTCCCAACTGAAGAGAATAAACTAAGCTAGTTTTTTGAAAAAGAAATTATTATCCGTATTAAATTTCGTTGCATTCTCATTATTGGGAGTGTTTCTTCTGTATTTGGTTTTCCGTAAAGTGAACTTTCAGGAAGTCGTAGGCCAAATTTTAGAAGCAGATTATGGATGGGTTCTTCTTTCATTCCTTTTTGCAGCTATAAGTCATTTCGCCAGAGCATTAAGATGGAATATCCTGATCAATTCAATGGGTCATAAAACCAGAGCATTCAGCACATTTTATGCAGTAATGATCGGTTATTTCGCGAATATGGCGATCCCACGTTTAGGTGAAGTATCACGCTGTGGAGTATTACATAAAAAAGATGGAGTTCCTTTTGACTCACTACTNGGGTCGGTTGTTGCAGAACGCGTATTTGATCTGATCGTACTCTTATTTTTGATATTTATTGTAATCGTTTTACAATTAGAACTTGTTGGTGGGTTTGTAAACCGACTGATCGTAGAGCCATTAATGGAAAACGTTTCTACAAATATTTCTGGAATTATTTCAGTTCTAGTAATCATTGGACTAATCATTATTGCTGCGATAATTCTACATAGAGTATTTAAAAGCAGACTGCAGGAATCAGATTTATTTAATAAGATAAAAGGATTTGCTAATGGCTTTCTTGATGGTGTAAAAACGATCTGGAGACTTGAACGCAGATTAGCCTTCTTCTTCTACACTTTCGTGATCTGGTTTATGTATTTCTTAATGACTTATGTGGTTTTCTTCGCATTCGATTCTACATCTCATTTAGATTATATTGATGGATTAACAGTACTTGCAATTGGAAGTCTGGGTATGGTTGCACCGGTTCCAGGAGGAATCGGAGCGTATCACTTTATTGTAAAAGCGATCTTATTCGAATTGTATATGATCCCTAACGACATTGCAGCTTCCTGGGCTACATTAATTCATACTTCTCAAAGTTTATTCATTGTTTTATTAGGCTCGATTTCGTATTTTATGATCTTAAGTTTAAAGCGAAAAGCCAATGGACAACCTCAGCCGACTACATCGTAAGATCATATCAGCAGAAAATCTTTCTTTCAAACTTGCCAAATGGCAGTTCAAGGGTTATAAAACTGTTTTCACAAACGGTTGCTTTGATATTTTGCACCCCGGACATATTGATTACCTATCAAAAGCTGCAGATCATGGTGATATTCTGATCGTAGCAATCAATACTGATGCATCAGTTAAGAAACTCAAAGGAGAAAACAGACCGATATTGAATGAAGATGCCAGGTCACTTTTGATCGCATCATTGCGCTTTGTTGATTATGTGATCTTATTTGATGATGAAACACCTTATGAACTGATCAATGAGATCAAACCTAATGTCTTAATTAAAGGAAGTGATTACGCGATCGAAGAGATCGTTGGGCACGACATCGTGCTTAAAAATGGCGGTGAAGTTAAAACCATTCAACTCACCGAAGAATATTCAACAACGATGATCGAAAACAAGATCAAAGGCATCGAATAAAAGCGTAATTTTAATGCATGGCTAAAACCAAANCCCTTTATTTCTGTCAGAATTGTGGAGCACAATCCGGAAAATGGATCGGGAACTGTCCATCCTGTGGAGAATGGAACACCTATGTTGAAGAAGTGATCCAGAAAGAAAGCAAGCTCTAAAAATCAATCTCCTGTTACAAAACCGAATGAAGCTAGCAAACCTAAGTTAATTCATGAAATTGATGCAGGGACTGAAAAAAGGATGAATACTCATTCAAATGAATTGAACAGGGTTTTAGGTGGAGGAATGGTACCGGGATCATTGGTTTTAATTGGTGGCGAACCCGGAATCGGGAAGTCAACTTTAATGCTTCAGGTTGCATTAAGTATGCAATCATTAAAGATCTTATATATCAGTGGCGAGGAAAGCGCTCAGCAATTGAAAATGCGTTCGGAACGCATTAAAATGAATAGTGAACATTGCTTCATTCTTACCGAAACCAGAACTCAGAATATCTTCCAGCAAATTGAAGAGATCAAACCGGATGTGGTTGTTGTAGATTCTATTCAAACTTTACATACAGACTATATTGAATCTTCCGCAGGAAGCATATCGCAGATCAGAGAATGTGCTGCTGAATTACAAAAGTTTTCCAAAGTAACTCAAACGCCAGTTTTCCTGATCGGGCATATCACTAAAGATGGAAATCTTGCAGGACCTAAGATTCTCGAACACATGGTGGATACTGTTCTACAATTCGAAGGCGACAGAAATTATGGCTATCGTATTTTGAGATCCATTAAAAATCGTTTCGGCTCGACTTCCGAACTTGGAATATTTGAAATGCAAAGCACGGGATTACGTGAAGTTTCTAATCCTTCAGAAATATTAATTTCACAACGTGATGAGGATGTAAGTGGGGTAGCCATTGCTTCCACCATGGAAGGATTAAGACCTATGCTTATTGAAATACAGGCATTAGTTAGTACTGCAGCTTATGGAACACCTCAACGCTCTTCTACAGGTTTCGACTTAAGAAGATTGAATATGTTGCTTGCTGTTCTTGAAAAAAGATGTGGATTCAGACTCGGTGCGAAAGATGTATTTTTAAATATTGCAGGAGGAATTAAGGTTGATGATCCGGCGATCGATCTTGCAGTAATTAGTGCGATCCTATCATCAAGCGAAGACTTATCAATTGAACAAAAAATATGTTTTGCGGCTGAGGTAGGATTATCGGGAGAAATAAGACCTGTAAACCGCATTGAACAGCGAATTCAGGAAGCTGAAAAACTTGGATTTGAACAAATATTTGTGTCTAAATATAACCTCAAAGGCATCGATCTAAAGAACCCTAAGATCAATATTACACCTGTTCGAAAAATCGAAGATGTTTTCGGGCTACTTTTCGGATAATTCGTATTAAAAGCGAACACTCAAAGTTCAAAAGCGTTCATTTTTATACAAAAAAAACGCACACATCCTTCATTTATCATATTGATTTACTGATTATTGTAACTTTTGGCATAATAGTGGCATCTATAATAGTGTACGAACCCTAAAAATTTTGAATTATGGTTGTTGATCTTAAAGCAAACGAAATTGTAACTAAAGCAGGTGATGCTCAGTTCTATGCAGATGATGATCAGGTAAAAGGAAAATTGATTCTAACAAATCAAAGAATCTATTTCAAAACCCTGCAAACAGATAAACGAGAGTTTGATATGGAGATCCAACCTGAAGATATTAGCGAATTGATGTATTTCAAGACACGCTTATTTCTTCAAAATGGTTTGACATTAGTTGTGAAAAATGGATCTGAGTTAAAGTTCACTGTTAAGAACAGAGATTCATGGAGCACAATGATCAATCGCTGGGTTTAACATTTAAAATTATCAAAATGAAAGTATTACAAACAAAAATATACAATTGGTTAATGGATTTGCGCGAGACCGTAGCGTTTAAAACTCAACTTAAACCAAACTATTTATTGATCAGGGTTAATAATAAAAATCGGTTCTTATAATTATTAAATCTATATATAAAATGGGCTGTAAAAGTATAGGGGCTTTGCAGTCCATTCCATTTTAAGGGCTTCCATAGAAATCCTTTAAACTAAGCGACAAAATAAAATGTCGCTTTTTTTTCTTGACATCAACTAATATTTTAGTTATACTTGCAGAACTAAAGAATTAGTTATTAAAAATAATTCCCCGTCAAGATGAAAGAACTTACAAAAGCAGAAGAACAAATCATGCAAATCCTCTGGGATCTGGAAAAAGGATTTGTTAATGATATTCTGGAAAAACTACCCTTGCCTAAACCCGCTTATAATACGGTTTCAACTATTGTCAGGATCCTTCAGAAAAAAGGATTCGTTGGTCATACTGCTTATGGGAAAACCCATGAGTATTATCCACTGATCAGCAAACAAGAATACACTAGATCCTATTTTAAAGGATTTATGAATAACTATTTCGGGAATTCATATCAGGCACTTGCCTCCTTTTTCACTAAAGAAAATAAACTTAGTGTTGAAGAATTGGAAGAGATCAGAAACCTCATGGACGAGGAAATTAAAAAACAAAAACAGAAATAATGGAAGCTNTTCTGACCTATTTACTTAAATCAGCGATCTGTTTAGCAGCATTGTATATTGTGTATTGGTTATTCTTACGCAAAGACACTTTCTTCAAGGCAAATCGGGTATTTCTAATTACATCGATCATACTTTCGTTCATTATACCTTTATTCCAATTTGATTTTGTGTATAATGAAACTGAAGTTGTTTATGCTGTCATCCTTGATTCGATAACAGTTACGGCTCAAAACATCGAAGCGGAAATAAGTAATCATTTAAGTACATATCAGAAAATATTCATCGTATATATTACAGGAGCATGTATCTTTCTTATCAGATACATATTCCAACTTGTTCAGCTTTTCCTGATCATCAGAAAATTTGGAGTGACCAAGATCGATGGAATGAAGATCGTAAAGCTGGATCGTAATTATTCCCCATTTTCCTATTTCAACTACATATTTATTAATGAAGAAAGTCTCAGTGATAAAGGAGTTAAAGAGATCATTGGACATGAGAAAATACATGTAGAACAAAAACATACACTTGATCTAATATTAATTGAAGCATTAACTATTATTCAATGGTTTAATCCGTTCATCTGGTTATACAAAGACGCACTCAAAGGGATACATGAATACCTGGCAGATGAAGGCTTGCTTTCAAGTGGGATCAATAAAATAAATTATCAGCAATTACTGCTGAATCATACGGTTGGGATCCAGGTAAACGATCTCACCAACAATTTCAATCAATCATTAATTAAAAAAAGATTCATTATGATGACGAAAGATCAGAGTAATCGAATTGCCAGCTTAAAGCTGCTGTTATTTATCCCTGTTACAGCTGTTTTGGTATTATGCTTTTCCTTTACTTATGCACAAATTGAAGACGGTGTAAACGCTACCGTGAACAAAGCGATTGAAATGACCTCGTCCGGAGATGATAATAGTTCAGGTGCTGATGTTGCTCAGGAACAACAAAAGAAATCTATCCAGATGAAAATGCCTTATGACAAAGCACCTCACTTTAAAGGTGGAGCAAAGGCCTTGTTTGGATACATTATTAACAATGTTAAATATCCTGAAGCTGCTCATAGAGAAGGAATTGAAGGGACTGTTTATGTTGTTTTTAAAGTAAATGCTGATGGTACACTTTCAGATCACAAGGTATCCAAAGGTGTTGGTCATGGACTTGATGAAGAAGCATTAAGAGTTCTTAAAGCAATGCCGAATTGGGTTCCTGCCGAAAAGGATGGTGAAAAAATTGCGACTAAATGGAATGTACCAATTAAGTTCACTCTGAAGAAACAAACCATGGATGACTTTGTTTACAGTGTTGTTGAAGACATGCCAAGATACAAAGGTGGAGCTCAAGCACTTTATGAGTATTTAGGAAGTCAAATTAAGTATCCAAAAGAAGCCCAAGAAGCTGGTATTGAAGGTAGAGTTTATGTGCGCTTTATTATTAAAGCTGATGGAAACATTAAGAATGTAGAAATCCTCAGAGGTTTAAGTCATGGACTCGATGAAGAAGCTGTAAGAGTTGTTAGTAATATGCCAAAATGGATTCCTGGTAAAGTTGATGGAAAAGATGTTCCTGTACAATATAACTTACCTATTCATTTCTCATTAAAAGATGGACCAAGTAAAAGTAAAACTAAGGCTGCTCAAACCAATGAACTTTTTTCTGTTGTTGAAGAAATGCCTCATTTCCCAGGTGGTGAAAAAGAAATGTATAAGTTTTTAGGAACGAACATTAGATATCCAGAAACAGCACATAAGCAAGGACTTGAGGGTTTAGTATACGTCATTTTTATCGTTGAGAAAGATGGTTCTCTTTCTAATTTGGCTACCGTAGTAGGTAATAACAAAGAAATAAGCACAGAGGCTGAAACTCTAATTGTTACGGCTCTTAAACCTGACCAAGAAAAAATGTCTAATGACAATAAAGGTACTGGTAATGAAGCTCTTCGCATGGAAGCTATGAGAGTCGTAAACCTTATGCCAAAATGGACTCCAGGTAAACAAAGAGGCAAAGCTGTTAGAGTAAGTTATATTTTACCTGTTAAATTTAGCCTTCAGTAGATCTTTAGGGTAGCTTACTCTATTGATCTATTTTTTTAGTTTTTTCAACTAATTTTATAGTTTTAAAACGATATCCTTAGTTGAGTGTGTTAAGAATAGAGGGAAGCAATTTTGCTTCCCTTTTATTTTGTTAAATGTTAATGTCTACTACAATCGGACAATGATCAGAATGCATAGCCTCAGGAAGAATTCTCGCTCCCTGAAGTTTGCTTTCTAAAGGCTTGCTTACCATATTATAATCGATACGCCAGCCCTTATTGTTTGCGCGTGCATTTGCACGATAAGACCACCACGAATAATGATGCGGATCCTGATTAAAGTATCTGAAACTATCAATAAACCCGCTATCAATAAACTGCCCTATCCATTCACGCTCTTCAGGTAAGAACCCTGAGCTCTTTGCATTTCTAACAGGATCATGAATATCGATTGGCTTATGACAGATATTATAATCTCCACAAAGGATCAAATTAGGACGTGATTTCTTTAACTCATCAATATATTTCTGGAAATCAGCGAGCCATTCCATCTTAAAATCCTGACGGACATCTCCACTGGATCCTGAAGGATGATAAATACTTGCTACAGACACATCTCCATAATCTGCCCTGATCATTCGGCCTTCATTATCGTATTTATCAATTCCGATGCCGATCTCTACATGATCAGGTTCTTTCCTCGTTAAGATAGCAACTCCGCTATATCCTTTTTTAACGGCAGAATGCATATAAGTGAAATAACCAGCTTCCTGAAATTCAAATACTGGGATCTGGTCTGGTTGCGCTTTAGTTTCCTGTAAACAGATGATGTCTGCATTTGCAGCATTTATCCAGTCAATAAAGCCTTTTTTCATGGCAGCACGAATGCCATTTACGTTATATGAGATAATCTTAGTCATGGTCTATTTTTAGAATAATTACAAATAAGAAGTTCTGATTACGAAGATAAAAAGATTGTCTTGATTTTATTGTACATCACCTTTAAATTGTATTATTTTGCACTCCCATTGAGATAATTGAATGAATCGCTATAAAGTTCTGAAACGGTTTTTAGTATGGCGCCTTAGGCATGTGAATGATCGCCAATTTTTGATGATCATGAGTATACTTGTTGGCTTCCTTGTTGGTATTGCGGCCGTTATTATTAAGAACTCGGTTCATTTTATCCAACATTTGCTTACCAGCAACTTCACTCAAGATGATGGACACTATTTATATCTGACTTTTCCGATCATTGGTATTCTAATTGCTGTCTTATTTATTAAATATGTGATCCGTGGACATGTTGGGCACGGTATTCCAAGTGTACTTTTTGCAATCTCAAAAACCAACGGGGTTATTAAAAGACATAATATCTTTTCTTCTGTCTTCACCTCAACTTTTACGGTAGGCTTTGGAGGTTCGGTAGGACTGGAGGGACCAACAGTTGCAACCGGAGCTGCAATTGGCTCAAATTTAGGACGCCTTTTCCACCTTAATTATAAGCAAATTATGCTTCTTTTGGGTGTAGCATGTGCCGCTTCCATGGCAGCCATCTTTAAGTCTCCAATTGCAGCGATCGTTTTCGCAACAGAGGTGATCATGATCGACCTTACAATGGCTTCTGCTGTGCCTTTACTACTTGCGTCTGTAACAGCAGTTTTAACTTCTTATTTCTTCCTCGGACAAGCGGTTCTTTATCCTGCAAATATCACTGAGGCATTTCTATTAAAAGATATTCCATTCTACATTTTATTGGGGATCATGGCCGGCTTGGTTTCGGTATACTTCACTAAAATGTACATCTTTATTGAATCCAGATTCTCGAAGATCAAGAATTGGTATTCTAAACTGATCACAGGTGGTTTGATCCTAGGTGTACTGATCTTCTTCTTCCCGGCACTCTTTGGTGAGGGTTATGAAGCTGTGAACGCAACCCTTCAAGGTGATGTAAGTCCGCTCTATAATAATAGTATCTTCTATTCATTCAAGGACAAGATCGGAGTTATCTTCCTGCTCTTCATCTTTATTATTCTACTCAAAGCCATTGCAACAGCAGTGACTTTTGGAGCCGGAGGAATTGGTGGAATATTTGCACCTACTCTATTTATGGGTGCTTTTACTGGATTGTTCTTTGCAAAGCTGATCAATTATTTCGAGATCGGAACCATTATGGAGTCCAATTTCGCTTTGGTCGGCATGGGAGGACTTATTGCCGGTGTGCTCCATGGCCCTTTAACGGCCATATTCCTTATTGCTGAGCTTACGGGTGGTTATGAACTATTTGTTCCGTTAATGATCACAGCTACGATCTCTTATGCAACCATTAAAATGTTCGTGCCGAATTCGGTTTATACCTATCAGCTAGCAAAAAGAGGCCAGCTTATTACTCATCATAAAGACAGAGCCGTATTATCAATGATGAGAGTTGACAGGCTTATTGAACGTAACTTTAAAACGATCGGACTGAATAGTACACTTGGAGATTTGATCAAAGTTGTATCGCAGTCTTCAAGAAACATCTTCCCTATTACCGATGATAAAGGTGTATTTATAGGTGTAGTTACACTCGAAGAGATTCGAGAGATCATGTTCAAACCTGAACTATATGATACTACTTATGTTAAAGATCTCATGTTCGTTCCTGATGTAATTGTCGACTATAACGAATCCATGGAAGATGTCGCCAAAAAGTTCCGAATAACCGACCGATTTAATATGATTGTTACGCGTGAAGGCAAGTTTGAAGGCTGTATTTCACGTGCAAAAGTCTTCTCAAAGTATAGAAGCTTACAAAAATTCTTCTCCGACGACTAACATCCTTAGATTTTCCAAATTATCTTATTTATCAAGGAATTCCTTGGGCCTTAGGCCCGAAAAATTCGGGCCTAAGGCCCATTATTTCAAACTTTTTTCGAAAATTATTTGGAAACTAAATAATTGTGTCATACTTTTACAGTGTACTATTTATGTAATACACTAATACAGATGATATGTTAACAATTAAAGAACTTGAATTTGGTTATCCTAAAAGCACCTTATTATTTAATAAGTTGGATCTGGATATTACCAAAGGACACATTTACGGACTTCTCGGGAAGAACGGTGCCGGAAAGACCACTTTATTAAAGATAATGTGTGGTTTACTCTTCGCTAAAAAAGGTGAAGTAGTATTGAATGGTACCGATGTTTCAAAGCGTCTGCCGCTTACTTTGCAAGACATGTATTTGATCCCAGAAGAGTTTTACCTGCCGGATATCAGCATTGAAGAATACCTCAAAACTGCATCAGCATTCTATCCAAAATTCGATCATCAGCAGTTTGATGAGTTGATCAAAGAATTTGAGGTTTCTCGTGCAAAATCACTTAAAGCTTTATCCCATGGACAAAAGAAAAAATTTATTATCTCATTCTCAATTGCAACGAATTGTTCAGTTGTTTTCATGGATGAACCAACAAATGGTCTGGATATTCCTTCCAAGAGTAAATTCAGAAAGATCGTTGCTTCTACAGCCAATGAAGACAGAACGTTCATCATTTCCACGCATCAGGTAAGGGATCTTGAAAACCTTATCGATCCGTTGGTGATCATTGAAGATGGCAGGATCATCTTTGAAGAAACCATTGAGAACATTTCTGAAAAATTGAATTTCCTTAAAGTAACTGAAAATGCTCCTGCAGGAACTGAGGTGCTTTATGAAGAAGCCATTTTCGGTGGTAAATTCTTGCTCACTAAAAAAGCAAATGGAGTTGAATCTCCAATTGATTTTGAATTGCTTTTCAATGCAGTTCTGAGTAACAGAAATGATATTGTTAAACACTTAAAAAACTAAACTATGAACCAGGTATTTGATATTAAACGATTTACTTTGTTGGCCAGGTTAAAGTTTAGCCTGCACAAAAACGCATTGGGTCTCAGTATTGCCGGATATTATGCATTACTGTTCATCATAGGTTTCTTTATTGCCTATGCCCATAGAAACGATGCATCTGCTTCATTTGAAGGATTCCATTATGTATGTATGGGTTTGATGATGATTCTCGGTGGTGTTGTACTTGCCGGAAGAGCATTTCAGGATATGAACACATCTGAGAAGTCCAACTTCCAAATTATGACTCCTGCTTCTAATCTGGAGAAACTTATCCTTCCACTAATTTCTACTTCAATTGGATGGTTATTGTTCAGTTATATAAGCTATGTGATCTTTGCATTATTATTTAATGGAATTTGGTCTGCAGCTTTTGGAATACATTTCGAATTCTTTGCCGGAACCGAAATGTTCAAAATTGAATATTTTGGAGATCAAGTATTAGGATTCTTTGTGATGCATTCCGTATACCTTTTAGGTTCTGCGGCATTCAAAAAATATCCGATTGTTAAAACCATTCTAACTCAATTCATTATTAATTGGGGAATGATGCTCGTAGCTCTACTTGGAATTATCGTTTTCTTCGGGTCGATTGAAGATTTCGGAAATAAAATGGATTCAATGGACAAATTCATTCTTGAGCAAAATTTGGAACTACTTGAACAAAATGCAAGAACGATCTTCAGAATTTTAGGATTCTTATTAATGGCTGCTTTATATACAACAGCTTACTACAAACTTAGAGAAAGGGAGGTGTAATATGGAATTTAGAGACAAACAAGCCATTTACATTCAAATTGCTGATTATTTCGGGAACAATATCCTGAAAGACATCTGGAAGGCAGACGAGAAAGTCCCTTCGGTTAGACAATTAGCTGTTGAATTAGAGGTAAACCCAAATACTGTTATGCGCACATATAATCACTTACAAGAAAATAACATCATATATAATAAGCGAGGAATCGGTTTCTTCGTAAGTCCGGAAGCTAAGAAGATCCTTACTGAGGATCTCAAAAAACAATTCATTGAGGTTGAACTTCCAGAGTTATATCGTAAGATGAAACTCATGGGAATCACAAATGATGATCTGGTAGAGATGTTATCAAAAATAAATGCTTAAATCTATGCTTATGAAAAAGACAAGTAATAAAATATTCGTAGCCATTTTGGTTTTTGTTACCTTGCTTATTCTGGCAGGTATCGCATGGCTGCGTTTCGCGATTTAGAATTTCCTACAATTTAGCAACGCGTTTCTACACCAAAGTTTATTAAATGATGATGTGATTTCTTTGGTATTAGGTTCAAATTCTATACGCAGATATGAAAAAAGGTGTCCAAATTGGACACCTTTTTGTTTATGTAAAGTATTCTTACTTATGTACTTTCTTAATGAAGTCTTCAACATCAGGAATACCACCCTGATAAACCAGATATCCATTATAAGGTTCACGTTCCGTGATCTCATCATTGATCGGCTCAAGCATCATCTTCTTCACTTCCTCAGGATCTTTAGTTTGACCAAGGATCCAACTTAACTTAACCCATGCAACTTCCGGAAGCATATTTCCTGCAGGAATAATTCCTTTTGCCATCATATCACGCCCTGTATCATATACAAACATGTGAACATAACCCCATAAAGTTTGAAGTGTCATATACATGTGAACGCCTTTTTTCTGGGCTCTCTCAATTGCAGGATATAACTCTTTATTTACGTGACCTAATCCTGTTCCAACAAATACGATTCCTTCATAACCGGCATCCACAAGTGCATCTAAAGTATCAGCTTTCATTCCCGGATAATAATAAAGCATTGAAACTTTATCTGAGAAGTAAGGAAGGATCTTCACATCCTTATCTTTTCTTCTTGGCTGATAAGTTTTATGGATATGCTTCACCCCTTTTCTGCTGATCGTAGCAATCGGAGTATCACCAATAGTTCTGAATGTAGATCTGTATGAAGAGTGCATTTTACGAACACGAGTTCCCTTATGTAATAAGCCATACTCATCTGAAGTAGGACCAAACATACAAACCATGACCTCAGCAATATCAGAATGACCGGCTGCTGTCATTGCATGCATCAGGTTCAAAGCAGCATCCGAACTCGGACGATCCGATGATCTTTGAGAACCTACTAATACGATAGGAACCGGAGAGTTTTGAACCATAAAAGTTAATGCTGCTCCGGTATGGTGTAATGTGTCTGTTCCGTGACCGATCACGATTCCATCAACACCTTTTTCAATTTCTTTACCTATGGCTTTTGCTAATGCAACATATTGCTTCGGACCCATATTCTCACTGAATACTGCAAATACTTTCTCTGTTTCAAGATTACAGATATCTGCTAATTCCGGTACCGCTCCATAAAGTTCTCCCGGTGAGAAGGCTGGAATTACAGCTCCTGTTCTATAATCCAGACGAGACGCAATTGTTCCACCAGTACCGAATAACTTAACTTTTGGCAAGCCTTCAGTATATGGGAATTCCTTCTCAGGAATCTTATAATTTGCTTTTTTATACCCTGTTTCTTTCATGCTGGTGATCGTATCTGTATCAACTCCAACATTATAACCGGTTACAATCTTTAAAACAATGTGTTTATCATCATCATTCTCCGCACGTGGAAGAATGGTGCCGTCGAAGGTACCTCGGGTAGTTTCGATCTTAGCCTGTCCCCAAACACGGCAATTATACTTTTTTAGAATCTCCAGCGCTGCGCCTTTATATCCTTGAAAAAAATCTTCGCTCATAATTTCGATATTTACCTTAAACGGCTTGTTCTACTAATTTTGATAATTCTGTTAAATCGATATTTCCCATCGCTACATTCTGAAGCTCACCCATGATCCAATCAGTTTCATTTTTGGCTCCAGGATTTACTGCAGTTTCTTCAAACTTTTCTTTTAAGAATGTGATATGAGAAAGTAAGCTTTCCTTATTGATCTTCTTAAAGTTGATAATGTCCAATACAGATTCAAAATCCATCTTAGGATGTTCATAGATCACTGGGATCATTCTATATGCAAGTGCTGGATGGATCTTCTTTTTAAGTAAGAACTCATAAAGCTTATAAATGATATTATAATTGAATTCTTCGGCAGCTTTAACATGTCCTTCAACATATTTAAGTCTTTGTCCTAAGAATACACCAATTTTTTTTGCATCAACCTTTAGTTCAGGCACCATTTTTTCGATAAGAGGGTATAAATTCTTTTTGAAGATATATGTGAAACAATCTTCAGGAATTCCCCATTCCTTCATTTGATGGTATCTGTCGATAATATCTGATGGAAGATCTTTACCTAAACTTTCGATATAATCATTAGCTAATGGAATTGGCGCTGAGTCAGTATCCGGATACATTCTGTCCGCACCAGGAAGTACACGTTCAAAAATCGTTGAACCATCCTCGAAAGATTTACGAGTTTCCTGAGGAACACCTTCGAATGCCATTTGACATCTTTCTTCGATTGTTTCTAAGGCTGTTTTAATATCATCTTCAGGTCCCCAGAATACAATTTGAGCATCATTTTCACCAGCATTCAATGCTTCTCTGATCTTTCCGAAATTGTCTTTAGAGATCACAGGCTCGAATGCCTCAGAATGCGTCATATTTGGATGCTCTAAACAAGCGATCACTTTTAATCTTTCAGAAATTTCATTAGCAAACATTTTACCCGGTTGTGTAAAATGAGATAATAAACCTTTAAACTCAGGTAAATTAACAGCAACGATCTTATGCATTTGCTTCTTCGCATTGCGAATAGGCTCGTATGTGAAGTCATAAGAATGGAAACGAAGGAATTCATGGTTCATCTTCCATTTCTTTGCATCCTTTTGACGAGAGTTTAGCTCATCTTTTATCTTAAGCAATGCCCACTGGCGGAAACATTCGTTATGTGTTAGTTCAGGGATCCATTTTGTATGAGCAACACCTTTGATCTCTACACGCGTTCCTCCTTTACAACTAACATTTACATCCTGACGCCCCGCTCCCATTCCGGTTCTTACTTTACCGGTACTTCTATTCAGGAATCGGATATAATCACAAACTTCCATTACCTCATCTGGATTTACCATATCAGGATAAGTAACCGTTTCGATCAATGGCATTCCAAGACGATCTGTTTTATATACTCTAACATGACCCACATCTGAAATCTCACGGCAGGAATCTTCCTCCATACTCAATTGGATCAGTCTAACTTTCTTATTTGGTAATTGCAATTCCCCTTCTACACCAAGAATACAAGTTCTTTGGAAACCTGTTGGAATACTTCCATCCAGATATTGCTTACGTGTAATATGAACTTCACCAACAATATTCAATTTTGATAAAAGTGAAATTTCAAGTGCAATCTCCAAAGCTTCTCTATCTACCGGGAATGGTGGAGTATCATCTACCTCATAGGTACAGGTAGTTTCATTCTTTAATCTATAAACGATCTCCTTACGCGTTCTGAATTCCATCAAAGCTGTACCATCATATTCTCCAAGTTCGGATAATGTTGGTCTCATATGACGGATCACTTCGGCATCAAAATCATCGCTATCATTATACACACCTGCCGGGCAATGACAAAATAGTTTCTTCTTGGTCAATAACTGCTGATGAACCTCCAGTCCCGACATAAATCCTATCTGATCATAGGTCTTTTGAGTCGCTTCCTTCCTTGGCACATATCCAACTGCTTTTTTACTACGTTCGTAGTTTTTCTTTGGGTTGATCATTTTATTATCAGGGGATGAATTTATACTCATAGGCATAATTGACTAATCAATTTTGCTTATTTTTAAAAATTTAAGCCTCAAATGTAAGGATAAAATCCAGATTATTGGTTAAAAATCAAGCTGTACAGATTAATTAAATTGATTCTTTCTAGTAAGATTTTTTAACATTATTCAGCCCTAAAATTCTTTACATTTGTAATACATCATGATCAAAAAACATATTCATAAAAAGCTTCATATCGGATTAATCCTATTCCTGTTTTCATTTAGCGGTTTTGCTCAAAAAACGGTGATCACGATCAAACAAGCTGACAACCTTAGAGGGTTTCAGGAAAATGGCATTGCAATGAATGATCTTACAGGAAACGTGATCCTGATCCATGACAGCACAACTTTCTATTGCGATTATGCGAAGCTGGACAAGACCAATAATATGTTCAGAGCAACCGGAAATATTAAGGCTATTATGAAAGATTCTGTTGAGCTATTCGGAAAACGTATTGTTTATAATGGTGAAACTAAGATCCTTGAAGTTTTTGAAGATGTTCAACTTGTTGATGATACTATGACCCTAACTACGGACTACCTGATCTATAATAAACTCACGAAAGTTGGCATCTATACAACAGGAGGCAAGATCATTGATGGAAAGATGGAATTGATCAGTAAGATCGGACGATTATATACCGAAATTGATGAGTATTATTTTCAGGATAGTGTAGTTGTGACAAAGGAAGACTATGTGATCGAAACAGACACCTTGACTTATAACTCAAAAACTGAAATGGTAACCTTTAACGGTCCTACAACCATGACAGGCGAGAATAAGTTCATGTTTGCACATAGTGGATGGTCAGATACCAAAAATGAAATAACGAGTTTAAAACATAAAGCTCTAGTTCGACAGGAGACAAAGATCCTAAGAGGTGATTCGATCTATTATAATTACAAGAAAGACTTGGGACAGGTTTTTACGGATGGATATATGATCGACACGGAAAAAGAAGTGATCATTCAGGGTGATTATCTGGACTATAAATACTCCAATCCGGATTACGCATACGCTATTGATAATACCTTAGCCATCTTATACAATGAAGAGGACTCACTTTATCTTCATGCTGATACTTTAAAGATCAAATTCAATGAAGATGATGATGCTGAGTTTCTCTATGCATATCATCAAGCAAGATTTTTTAAAAATGATATGCAAGGTGCCTGCGATTCACTTGTTTATGCAATGTCTGACTCTACCATAAAGATGATGGAAGATCCTATTGTTTGGTCGGACGAGAACCAATTGACCAGTGATTCGATGCTGATTTTTATCAGCAATAACCAACCGGATTCGTTAAACTTAAGCGGCGGGGCATTTATCGTTTCTGAAGACACTTTACAATGTTTCAATCAGATTTCCGGAAGAGAGGTTATGGGCTATTTCATTAAAAAGGAGCTTCGGAAGATCAATGTAAATGGAAATTCTGAAACCATTTATTTTGTGAGAGATGATGAGACCACAGATCTTTTAGGCATCAATAAGGCAGTTGCAAGTAATATGATCATTAGATTGGCTGAAAAGAAATTGAAATCTATAACCTATATCGGCGATCCTGAAGCAACACTATTTCCGGAAAAAGAAGTCTCCAGATCTGAACGAGAATTGAAAGGTTTCAGCTGGAGAATTGATGAACGTCCTAAATCCAAAGATGATATCTATCCAATAGAAAAAGTCAGAAGACCTCAACAACAGTCACAAGAGGAAGAATCTACCGAAGAAAGATCGGAAGAAGAAAATAATTAATCTGAAGAAAAATAATTCCTAGAACAATGAGAATTTAACGTAACGCTTAGGACGTTTCTTTACGTCTTCAAGAAGTGCATTAAGCGCCGCTGCAGATTTCTCTAAATTTAAGTAGAGTGTATCATTCATCAGCATTGCACCTACAGTACCTTGACCTTTATTGATCTGTTCTAAAATAGCAGCCAGTTCGCTTGCAGTTTTATTCACATTCACGAAAGTTGCAGCAACATTTGCTTTGGCTAGGGTATCACTAATAGCTGAGAAGTTTGTAAGGATTGAAGTGATATTCTGTTCATTCTTATCCAGGTTACCAGTGATCGACTCAATATTATCAAGGATTAATGCAAGACGTGTCGCTTCAGCATCAACCAAAGTATCAACTTTAGCAGTTGTATGTTGTAGATTATAGAATGTCTTCTCAATACTTGAGAAACTATTGATCAGGTTATCAGCGGCTTTATCATTAAATATCGTTTGGAATACCGTGAAAACAGAATCGATCGTTCCCATCAATTGTTCAGCTTTATTTTTCAATGGCTGCATCTGACGATTTACTTCGTCTTTAAGGTTTGCCTCCACTTCGGTGGCGAGTGTATCTCCTGAATTGATCAAATTAGATCCATTACCCAAAAGAATTCCTACTTCTTTTGTTCCCATTAGGTCGGCACTGAAAATTCTTGCGATAGAATTCGAAGCTATTGGAAAATCTGTATTAATTGAAAGTACAACTATGATATCTCCTTGTCTACCTTCATGGAAATAGATATCTTTCACCATTCCAACTTCCAGACCATTGATCGATACTTTATTCGCAACTTTTAATCCCCCGATCTCTGGATAAACACCATAAATAACTCTTTCCTGAGAAAATACATTTTTCCCCTTCAGGAAATTGTATCCCCAGAATAATAAGACTAATCCAACGAGGAATAGTAGTCCGATCTTAAATTCACGTGATATTTTCACAAACAGTATTTTTAAACAAAATTAAGGTTTTTTGACCAAGGATTTGGCTTTTTCGAGGGAAATGCGCTTTCCATCCTGAAAAGCAACAACAAAAGCATCCTTATATTTACCCCTTCTCAGGGTATTCTTTAAAGCATTTGCTTCGTTAAAACTACTAAACTTTCCGGTACAATATTTAAACTCACCCAAATGTTTATAGTTGAACATATCCGAAAGTCCTTTAAATCTCCTCGAAGTATTCACTTTTTTAGGTGATGAAGCGATCTGCACTCTAAAGAATATGTTTTTATTCGAAATGGTTTCCGATTGAACGATCGGAACCGAAGCAGCTGCTTGCTGATTACGATCCAGTTCTTCTTTATATTCCTTAAAAGCCCTGTATATTGCTGAAGCTAAATATGTTTGTCCGCTTTTTGTTTTTAGAAACTTTTCATCCTTCGTATTTGAAAGATAGCCTGTTTCAACTAAAATTCCTGGCATTGTCGTTTTATATAACACCCAGAAACCGGCTTGATAAACACCGCGATCTCTAAGTCCAACTCTTTCTTTGAACTGTCGTTGAACTTTTGCTGCCAGGTTCAAACTTTCATCCAAATATGCATTTTGGTATAAGCTGAAAATGATATATGCTTCTGCTGAATTCGGATTAAAGCCTTCATAATGCTGAAGATAATCATCCTCTTTCAGGATTGAAGCATTCTCAAGTTTTGCAACTTCCAAATTTTCCTGACTTTTATGTAAACCCATCACATATGTTTCAGTACCATATACTTTCGATGAATTATTGGCATTACAGTGAATTGAAATGAAGAAATCCGCATGATTATCATTTGCAATTCTTGCTCTCTCATGTAATGGAATAAAACGATCTGATTTTCTGGTATAGATCACCCGTACATTCTTCAGGTTTTTCTCAATGTAGCTACCTGTTTTCAAGGCTATCGAAAGTGCGATATCCTTCTCCTTGGAAGTTTTACCCAAAGCTCCTGGATCTTTCCCTCCATGGCCGGCATCGATCACAACTACCATCATTTTTTTCGTATCTTGAGAAAAAATGCCTGTTGGCAGAATGATCAGTATTCCTAAAAAAACAAAATATGTTAATATTGATCTCAATTCGTGTTTATTTAATAGATTTGGTACTTATTTTGCAATCGGTACCCTTGTAAACAAATTTAACATTAATCCTAAGCCTTAAGTATAAATTGTTGTCCGAATTATCAACATCTAAGTCTTTAAAATCAATGTTTCTGACATTGATCATACTTACTTTTAGCTATACTGCAACTGCTCAGGATACAACTTTAAGACCACCTGCAAGAATCGTCCCAAAAACAACAAAACAGGATACAACCAAGAAAAACTCCAAAGCTCTTGATGCAAAAGTTGAGTATAAGTCCAAAGATTCATTAAGATTTGAGATCGATAGTAAAACGGTTTTCCTTTATAAAGAAGCGGATATCAATTATGATAAAGTAAATCTAAAAGCGGATGAAGTACTGATCCGTTTCAATGAAAATACTCTGGAAGCTCAGGGAGCTCTCGACTCAATCGGAATAACTGAAGGGAATCCGGTGTTTGATGATGGCTCACAGACATTTAAATCCAAATCATTAAAATATAATTATAAAACCCAAAAAGGTGTTATTAAGGGTGTTGTAACTGAAGACGACAAAGGCCTTATTCATGGTAAAACCGTAAAGAAATATGAAGATAATAACTTCAATATTCAACGCGGTTTGTTTACAACCTGTACAAATGAAGAGCATCCGCATTTTGCTTTTAGTTTTAGCAAATCGAAAGTAATCCCTAACGATAAGATCATTACCGGTCCGGCAAATCTTGTGATCGAAGATGTGCCTACTCCATTATTTTTGCCATTCGGATTATTCCCTATCAAACCAGGACAACGTTCGGGGATCATTTTCCCTACCTACGGAGAATCTGCAAACCGCGGTTTTTATCTTGAAAACGGTGGTTATTATTGGGCGATCAGTGATTATATAGACTTCCAGTTAACGGGAGATATCTATACAAGAGGAAGTTGGGCACTCAAACCCAAAATGAATTATGCAAAACGATACAAATACTCAGGAACAGTAGACCTTAGTTATGCAGTAAATAAAACCGGAATTGGTACAAGTAAACAAACCAGTAAGGATTTTGAAATTAGGTGGTCACACTCACAAGATGCTAAAGCTCGACCAAACAGTAGATTTTCAGCAAACGTAAATATCGTTAGTAGGCAGCTCAACAAATTTAATCCTACAACAGAGGAAGATTTCTTATCTAACACCTTTCAATCGAGTATTTCATATCAAACAAAAGTTGCCGGCAAACACCAGTTAACTCTGAACGCCAATCATACTCAGAACACAGGAACAGGGATGGTAAATATTACCTTGCCCCAAATCAGTTTCTCAGTTAAGAGATTCTACCCTTTTAGAAAAAAAGCCAGAACTGGATCCCTAAAATGGTACGAAAATATCAGTGTGAACTATACGCTGAATGCACGAAATACAGTTAATGTTCATGACTCAATCCTATTTACTCCCGATGTGCTCAAATACTTAAAAAATGGAATTCAGCATAATATTCCGGTATCAAGTACATTAAAAATTCTGAAACACTTCAATCTTACGACCAGCTTCAACTTTAAAGATCGGATGTATTTCAGTAAAAGCACACAAACTCTGGTAACCGATACGCTGGAAAATGGTGATCTTGACAGTTATGTAGATCGAGATACTTTAGGCGGCTTTAATAACGTTTACGACTTTAGTGTAAATGCTAGACTATCAACAAAATTCTTCGGGATTGTAAACTTTAAAAAGGGGCTGATCAGAGCTGTACGACATGTGGTTACTCCAAGTGTCTCATTTAGTTATTCACCTGATTTTTCCGAGGAATCATGGGGATATTATGACTACAGATATACCGATGCAGCCAGAACAGACAGTACTCTATATTCTCTATATGAAGGATATATTTATGGAAGCCCTGGAAGGGGAAAACAAGGAAGATTAACATTCTCTATCTCAAATAATCTAGAAATAAAAGTCAGAAACCGAAAAGACTCCATTAATGGTGTTAAAAAGATACCACTGATCGACAATTTCACAATTAGTGGTGGATATGATTTTGCAAGAGATTCTTTAAGATGGTCACAAGTTACTATGAATGGTAGAACTAGATTGTTTGACAAACTTAACATCACTTATAGATCCACCTGGGATCCCTATATTGCTGATTCCTCAAACAATGCAAGACTGAATCAAACTGAGTGGAGTATAAACAAAAGGCTCTTACGACTAGTGAATACAAATTGGACATTAGGTCTGGATTACTCATTTAGTTCAAAGAAAAAAAGTGGCTCGAATAAAGGAAAGGTTCCGGTGCAAAGAGCCACAATCTTGGATGATCCATTAGCTCGGGAATATCAGGACTTTTTATATTACCCCGACAGATATATGGACTGGGACCGAGCATGGAGAGTAAGCTTATCTTATAACCTCACATATACTACAAATCACAGGTATCTTGATTTCGTGAAAGAAAAAAATCCTACTCTGGTACAAACGATATCTGCAAGAGGAGAGGTAAGTATTACCCCTAAATGGAGGGTTTCATTTAATACCGGTTACGACTTCAAGAGTAAACAAATCTCTTATACTTCTTTGAATATATACAGAGATCTGCATTGTTGGGAAATGCGCTTCAACTGGATTCCGTTTGGTACTAGAAAGAGCTGGAACTTTACTATTAATGTAAAATCATCTGTACTTCAAGATCTGAAGTTGACAAAACGTAAAGATTTCCGTGATAGCTTTTAATTAGATCTCAACTTCGATCCCAATCTTTTTCGATATTGCTTTTTGATAGATCAAATTTGCAGTTGCTGCATCCTGCACTGCTAAACCATTGGATTTAAAAACGGTGATCTGCGACTTAGAAGTTCTTCCCGCCTTTTGATTATTGATAACTTCTCCCAGTTCAGCTTTAAAATGCTCTTCATTGATAGCCCCTTCTACTAGAGGAATAATGAAGTCTCCTGCTTCAGAAAAACAAGCATCTTTGGAATCCCCAACAAAGTATGATTTCTTTATCAATGCAGAATCCAACTCTCTGGTTGTTGGAGTGTGAGAACCAATTCCGTTCACATGCGTTCCCTTTTTGATATTTTTACCATCAATGACCGGACTTGGTGATGATGTTACCGTACAAATAATGTCGGCTGATGTAATGTCATCAACATTTTCCAAAATCTCGAACTCAATATCTGGATAATCCTTGAACCTGGTAGCAAAATCCTTTGCTGCTTTTTTATTCAGATCGAAAACCAATACTTTAGAAATGCTTCTGACCTCCATAACGGCTAAAACCTGCATTTCGGCTTGCACTCCGGTTCCTATGATCCCTAATGTCATATTACGTTCATCTTTCGCCAGATATTTAGTGGCTACACCACTTGAAGCTCCGGTACGAACGGCTGTAAGATAACTGCCATCCATGATGCATTTTACCTTGCCTGTTTCTGAGTCCTGAAGTAAAACGGTTCCAAGTACTGCCGGAAGATCATGCTTTTCGGGGTTTTCACCAAAAACACTTACCACCTTACACGCCAAGGATCGGCTGTTTTGTAGATATGCAGGCATATATAATGAGATACCTCGATCCGATTTTATATTGGATCTTAAAGGCTGAACAGCTGTTTCTTCAGAGAATTCAACAAAGGCTTGTTCAACTACTTCTATACACTCACTCATTGTTAAAAGTGAACGTACTTCATTTTGATTAAGAATTAGGGTCATTAGGTGCAATTTTGAACTAAAATAAGAAGCAATTTTGGATTGAACAAATCACAAATTTTATTTTACATTTGTTTATCAATAATTATTAAAACGTAATATAAAAATGAAGAAGATCGTAAACATTTCGAATGCACCAAAACCATTGGCACCGTATAGTCAGGCAGTAATGGCAAATGACACTTTATATATCTCAGGACAAATTGGAATGGATCCTCAGACCGGAAAGATCGTGGAAGGTGGAGTTGCAGCACAATGTAAACAAGTGATGGAAAACATTGGTTCAATCCTCAAAGAAGTAGATTTCGATTATTCAAATATTGTAAAATGCTCAATTTTCATGAAAGATATGAGCTATTATGGTGATGTAAACGAAATTTATGGACCTTACTTCAAGATTGACCCACCCGCTCGTGAAGCTGTTGCCGTTAAAGGATTACCTGCGGATGTTGATGTTGAGATCTCTTGTATTGCAATAAAAAAATAATCCCTATTACTTATGAAAAAACTAGTCATACTAATTAGCTTATTTGCTTTTATCGGCCTTTCGAACCTAAGAGCTGATGAAGGAATGTGGATCCCTTCATTGATCCAGGAACTGAATGAAAAAGAAATGCAGGATCTGGGAATGATGTTAACTGCTGAAGACATCTACAGTGTAAATAACTCATCTTTAAAGGATGCGATCGTAAAGATTCCGGGATGTTCTATCATCTCCGAAAATTACAACTCCAACGTTGTCATTTTCTAA
>PARP01000014.1 GCA_002711565.1 Bacteroidota bacterium | reverse complement strand
CTCATCAGGAAAAGCTTCAATGAATTTGATTAGTTTCACGTCAAAAGTTTTTCTATAAGATATCAAATCTTTTTATCTGGCATAATTACGGACTAGCAAAAATAAATAAAACTTTTTTCCTGATAAATAAATCCCTTCCCTCCATTGATTACCCAAGTAGCTACAATCATAGTAATAATCAGCGGGATGCAACTCCATCTTGTAAACAGCCCAATAATCAGAAACAAAGAACAAAAGAATTCCGCAAATAAAACCAAACTTAAACTTGTAGCTGGACTTATGCCTAGTGGATCAGCAAATTCCGAACTAATTTCACTGAAATTGATAATTCTTGGATATCCATGCAAATAAAACATAGAAAATGAGATCCCAATTCTTAATATGAGCAAACTTAAACTGATGCTTTTTTCAGAGCTTGTCCAAATCGATTTTTCTAAATATTTTAGCGTATTCATAATTTAATCTTTAAATTTTTGTAGAATAATATTCCTTGTACCTCTTAAAACACCCTTTTCGTCTTTTGTTAAAGTGACAATGTTAGAGAATCCTCCATCTCTCTCAATTTTATATCCATTTACTCTGGGATCGTCAGAAAACCAAAGTCCGGTTAGCCAGTATTCAGGATAGCCAGGAGCTTCAATATTATAATGGATATGAGCTGGTTCTCCTTCGTGGTTATAATAGGGAGCAGGGCGAATAGTCTCAAACTCATACTTCCCATCCGAAGCTGTTTTCATCCAACCTCTTAAATATCCATGATATTTGCCGTTTCCTTCCTCGTTTCCTTTTTGGGGATAAACTCCTTTATTATTGGTATGATGAACATAGACGATTACATCTTTTGCAGGGGTTTTACCATCTGGTAGAAAGATCGTTCCGGAAATAATAAGTTTATCTCCTGGTTCACCTTTTGGTGGAATGTTTGTTCTCCAGGAGACATTCTCAGGAACTTCGAATGTTCCGCTCCAACTAGGTCTTTTTTGATTTGTAGCTTCTGATTCTAAATCATTGTTGTATTTTTTAATCGGTAGATGCCATGCAATTGAAATAATAAATAAACCTGCTATGCATACAGCGATTGTGATCTTCTTTTTAATCATGCTTTTAAAATTTTAATGAAGATCAAAAGTCTAATAAATCTTATGCTTTGAAAAGACTATTAACTAAAAATTGGCTAACTGGAGTGATTTAACAACTTAGTGGTTTAATAACTCATCCCAATTCTGACGATAATGTCTGCTAAACCTCACTGATTGTCCATTACTAAGAATTCCATCGTAATCACCATTTTTACGAGATTTTATTTCAGAGATGTGATGTTTATTAATAATGACTGACCGATGAACCCTGAGGAAGATTTGAGAATCTAACAATCCTTCGAGTTTCTTCAAACTCTCATCATGCAAGAAGTTTTGATTATCAGAACATATCATTGTATAAGGTTTGTCGGTTTTAATGAATAGAATTGTATCAAAATCAATTTTTATTCTTCGACTTCCATTCTTAACCGTTAAAGTCTTTTTAAGTGAGAAGTGTTTGCTTACTTGTTTCTTCTTATTAAGGAAGTCGAAGACGATTGAACTAAATAAATAAGTTATAATTGTTATATGCCATTGATTCGAAATGGCGTTTTTTAAAATGGTTAAAAATCTATGTGGTATAGGATAGATCAGATTACTTCCCAATATAAAAATCGAAGTAAAGATGAAAATGTGAAGTGAACTAAATACGAGTCCTGTACTCGAAGCATAGATTACTTTGTTTATTTGTGATTTGGGTTTAACTTTATTATAAATGGAATTAGCAATAAATATAAACGGGATAAAAAGCAGCCAATAAATATTATAAAGCATTGTATCGGTCCAATAAAAACCGGTAGCTTTTAATTTGGAGTGAACATAATCCTGAAAAATCGCAAAACCATATAAAACAATGCAAAACACAACTAATACACCAAAACTATGATTAAAGAGTTTACTTCTTATATTACTAAATTCAGGCTTCCTCATAATTTATTGAATAATCTGCAAAGGTGATTACTTCCTGATCAAAATTACAAATTACGAATTACATATTGTGGATTATTTTAATTTGGAAATAAAATAGGTTTAGAAGATGGGACTTGGATAAGTGAACTTACGCTTCGACACTCTTTGCTATCTAAAATAAAATCGGCACAAGTAACTAAATAATAAAAGAGTGCCTACGGCCCTTCAAATATTTCAAGTGCCTGAAGTTTTCAGGCATGAGATATGAATAAAGGTTAATGATATTAGATTTTCGAAATATTTAATTAAAAATTTAATTCGAATTCTTTTTTCTGTTTGGCTTTCTTAAGTTCCTTCATGAACTTCTTAGCTTCCTGAATTACTTCCTTGATCTCACCTGCTTTACCATCAAACTCGGTTTTAAATCCACTAACATTAATACTGTTCTTGGAGTTACGTTTAGAATCATCAAGAACGATCTTCATTGTGATCAGCTCGTTCGCATCAAATTTTTTGCAAAAACGTTTGATCTTACCCCATTGGATTGATTTAATATCATCAAGGCTGGATATTTCAATTGTGCAAGTTCTATCTGATTTATTTGTCCTTATATTTTGGGCATATAGAGAACCAAAACTCAATAATAAGGCAATTAAAAGAAGCTTTCTCATGTGTTTAGTTTATTGGAAGACGAACGATGTGCTATCTTGTTTCATCAAGCTTAGTAAAAAAACTGCATTCCGTTCAGGATGACATCTTCTCACAAGTTCGAAGAAGTCATCCTTCTCAAGAAGTCATCCTAATCTAGCCATCCAAAAATGATATTTGAAACAAATCTTGGCTCAGGCGGCAGAGAATAAATATCAGCTTCGTATTTACTATTATATGGTGAGATATTTTTCACTTCTCCATCTACATAAAGCGTACTGCTTCCACCCGGATCAAATCCCATCGCTTTGGTCATTCCTTGCTCTTTCAGGATATCTGCCATATCAATATGCGTAGCCCCTACAGATTCACGAATACGACCATTGACTGCTAAAACTTTCAATGCACCATTATCATCTATACCAACTGCGATCTTTGGTCCTCGCATATCAACATAATCCAGTCTTGCAGCTTGAGTCTTAATACTATTAACGGTTTTCCATCCTTCAATTTCCATATCGAGGATCTTATTACCATTATCAAGTAACATTGGTCCGGCTTCAATTGCATAAGCAATTTCACTCCATTTGATCTCTTGCTCTATCAATTCAATACTAAGATCTGTTTCAACATCTAGATCAGGATCTTTTGCAAAACACAGTGTAATCCCAACTGGGATGATCGGAATTTTCTCATTAACCTTTGTTTTGCGAATCTCTTTTATCGTATTTCCGGCGATTCTTACAACAGTTTGGCCTTTACTGATAAAATGATCAAGATCATGATTGATATCAAAGAAACAATTCTCATTATCCAAGATCTGATTGTAACCTTTAGCATCGAATATAACTTCCTTATCCCTCAATAGGATCTTCATACCATTTTTACAATTCACTCTTTGAATATCTATCTTCCCATCCTCATAAATAATGAATGCAGGCTTATTAAAAAGTGGTGGACATTTGACTTTCCCATCAAGGATCAAGAGACCCAAAGGTGACCCAATATAGGTTTCCGGTAATCCTAATTTACCTACTAATTCATTATTCAGAATATACCCGCCATTCCACGCTAGTCGGGCATCAACTTTTCCGGCTTCTTTTAATAGTGCAGGAACATTTCGAGGACCTTTCTGAGCAAAATGTGCATTAAATTTCCATTTATTCTCTTTTGTGTTTGTCTCAGACATCACACCGCTCCATGGCAAACCATCTGCATAAACTCCACCGATAAAACGATATGTCAATGCATCTTTTACTTCCTCATAATCCTGACTTTCAAGATCATCCATAAACTTCTGGATTGGTGTTCCATTTAATTCAGCATCTCTTGCCATGAGGTCAAACAGTTCCTGTTCACCGAATTTTTCAGCTAAGCTTCTAAATTGATCTGATCTTAATGCCTTATCAAAACCTTTCGCATTTTGGACAGGAGTTGGGTATGCGAGTGTTGTTCTAACACCTGCAGGGATAAACTGTATAAATCCGCTATTATGAGGAATTCCCATCACCTTGGCCGTTAGAACATCTTTAGCTTTCCCGATATGAAATCTGTCAATATTCAGAATATCAGACATCATAGCAGCACGTTGTCCGTTTGCGATGATAATTCCATTTTTCTCTTTAATATCGCGCATTACCTTTAATGCATCAGCACCCATTTGTGGAAAGTGAACTCCCCCACTCCATTGTTTGGTTTTAATGACCTGAACTAAACCGTGTTTATATAGCAATGTAAGTTCATCTTCCTGACCACTCTCAATATACTCAATGATATTTTCATCAAAGAATACCGATTTCTTGGCAGGTTCCTTTACGAAAATGTAAGAATTGAATAGTTGTTTTTTATTCTTTAGGATCAATTCTTCAGTAAGTTCATCCTCGATCCCAAGATTCAGGATTCGGCGGAAAGGTTGCAAGATAAAATACTCCATCTCATGCTTAATGAAATCTCCCGGGAAATACCCGATTGGAACATTTTTCTTAAGATACTGAGTTAGCCGATCTCTATTATCAATTGCCAATGATTCACTGTTGGTCATCTGATGTAAGGCTAACTCCCAACCTGTAAAGAATTGTGGAGAGCTGGTCAGTTTTTTCTTTCTCACTTCAGTAAACACTTCCTGATGGATCATATTTACCAATCCAATGATCTCCTGGTGTGTATAATCCCTGTATTTATAGTGTAATCTGTTTCGATGTCGGTATGCTAATGAATGATCATGCTGAATTTCAAGTTTTCCTTCATGATAATTGAAAACATCTTCTACCAGATTATAGAACCTTTGTGCTTCGGCTCCCCAACGCTTCCAGTCTTTAGAAAATTTTCGATGAATTCTGGTGGCATAGTCGAGGATTCTACCGCGGAACAATTGTTCTTCAACTCTAAAGAAGCTTGGATCGATCAATGATTTCAAATGGACCATAAATCCCAATCTACTATATCCAGGCAAATAGTGTCTGGNCTCAAGGTTCATGATCGCTTCAAGGTCTGCATTTCTGAAGTTTGTCGCTTTTGAATATTTTTTGAATAATGATCCAATTTCAGAATAGTCTTTTCTGTCGGTTATAGATTGAAGCTGTCTGTGAAGACGTTTTACGATCCTCAACATATTTCTCTCTAGAGCTTCATAGCTATATCTATGTTTGATCACATTTAGATTATGCTCAACGATATCCACATTATACTGAGGATAAAAGACCTGATCGATAATTTGGTCAATCAGTTTATTAGATACTTTACTACCGCTGAATTCTAACACTTTCAGCCTGTTAACCTCACTCATGTGATTACCAATTACCTCATCATAGACTTCTCTTGGCTCATATTGTCGACAATAGATCGGAGTACCGCTTGCAGCTGCTTCCAGAATTGGCAGTCCACGACCTTCAGTCTGACTAGGAAGAAGTATTAAAGAAGCGATCTGATACAATCTATTAATATCGATCGGTGAATTATACTTTTGCTTGAAACTATCTTTATCGAAAGCACTGAAAAGGAATCNCAAGAAGATCTTTGGCTTGAATTCATCAGGTAATGTCTCAAGAAAATTACTAAAATCCTTGATCAAGCTACGGTAGTAATTTTGTTGTCCGTGTGGGATAGGACCTGTAACGATCATTGAGATCTTAAGCTCAGGATTTTCGATGAATTTATTCAGGAAATTCTGATTTGAGAAGAGCTTGGCTATCAATTTAAAGTTGAGTTCGATCGACTTTCTACTGATCACTCTGGTAGGTTGTAGAAATACGATATTATTATTCACAAAATCGAAATTCCGAATAGTTTCAGAGCCCAAAAGAATGGGTTCCAAAGATCGTTTTGAATCGATGTGATGCTTTGCAGTGTGAACCGTTATACTATCTTTTTTATTTGCAAAAATAAAAGCCGCTTGTTTAAATGCACGGATCATATTTCGCTTACTTACATTATGGTGCACATCATGATCGAGCGCAGTTCCAATTTGCTCAACATTATTCGGATTATGTCCATTATTAAGGATCGTATGTTCATACTGTATTCTATTGATGTTCACGGTCATCCATGATCTACGATTCCATGGGAACAAAACTTCAAGTACTGAAAAGAACTCACCTACATCTGAATTTGTAAAGAAGAAATCCCTAGGACCTTTTGGTGCGCCATGTTCTTCAATATCAACTTTTCGACTTCCACCTTCCCAATAAAAATCATGATTATTATTTATTACAGGAATTTGAAGATGCTCGGAGATCAATGCGGTAGCTAAAGCCAATGAAACATTTCCTGGATTGGAACAAACATTAATAATGTATAATAAACGAATATCATTCTCTACAATATATTCACCCAATTGCTCAAATATGCGTAAAGTTTCATCCCAGAATTCAGTGATCAGGGCATTATAGCCCGGACTTCCCCTTTCGATCTTCTCTTTAAAAAATTTATGATAAAGCGACCAATTATCGAAACCATCCATTTCTTTGATCTCTTTTCTGAAAGGGGTTTCTATGAGTGTGTCTGCCTCTTCATGGATCTCTCCAGCAATATAATGCACTTTAGTTTCAGGGAAAATATTCTTTAGGACGCGGGTATACTTATTTGCTTCTACTGTAATTCCATCGATCGTAAAGAAAAAGCTCATCATCCCAATAGCACCTTCATTGATATACGAACGATAGGATTCAAAATCTCCATCAAACTTTGTTTGAGTTGGTGCATCCTGGATCTTATCAAGGAACAATCCCAGGTCGAACCAGGTCTTTATGCCTTTGCTCTTTAGACTTTGAACTATTTCATTAATGTTAGGAGTGGGCGAAACTTTAGTCATATCAATTACGGATTACGGATTACGGATTACGGATTGGGTTTAGAAGCTAAAAAGTTCTGTTAATTTCTCTTCGAGGACTTCATAGGAGAAGTGTTTTTTCCCAAGTTCGAAATTATACTCTCCAATTTCTCTGGCAAGGCGTGGGTTATAGATCACTTCCGACATCCGCTTTACACTCTCATCAGTAAGCTTACTATCCTCTATCATTTCAGCGCGGAAGCCTTTGCTTCCAATATCAGGCCAATATACTGGTTTGTAATTATTTACAAAGATCGGCTTCTTAGCAAGAATGGCTTCAACAAATGCATTTCCGAATCCTTCATAAGTACTGAAATAGGTACAAGCAGTACCATGCGCATACACATCTGACAGATCCATGTGATTCAATACATTCTCATGGCCAAAGATCACTTGTTTCATCAATCCATAAGAATAGATCTGATCTACTAACTCTTTATAATAGGCATTATATTCATCGTCCTGATAATTTCCGGTAATTACTAGTTTTAGCTTTGGATCATTCAATTTATGCATTAACTCAATAGCTGTCTCGATACCTTTTCTTCTAACAATTCTGGTAACCTGAAGAAGAGCTAACTCATCCTGAGCTACACCCATTCTTCTTAGAAAGAACTTATTCTCTTCCGTTGGAACACCATAAGGTTTATTAAAGTCCATAACATTTGGGACATTCACCGCATCGATCTTGAATAGCTTCTTAAATGTATTAACCCCGAAGGTATTGATAACAGCATGCTTAACATGTGGAATTAGTAATGGGAAAGTTTCATTTACTAATTGGTTCACTTCTTTATGTGGAGATTTATAACGATCTCCTCTTTCCCAATGAAAATCGTGGTCGTGAGTAACAATAGGATGGGATGTTCGTTCGATAAACTTTTTAATTCCCAAACCCATTGAAATATGGCACGGCAAAGCGGAAGCATTTTCAGATAAGATCACATCGATCTTATTAAAAACCACCCAATCCTCTATCTTTTTCTCAATATCATCTGCAATTTGATGAATATGACTCATTAGCTGATCCACATTATCATCCGGCTCGAAGAAAGCTTTACGTTGCTCCCAATCGGCTTCCGGGGAGAAGAATGAAAGAACGGGAAATTTATAGTGGATAGGATCCACCATTTGCCAATTCTCAAAATCACCAGATATAATAAAGGTTTTATGCCCCATTTTCTCAAGCTCATCGATCCATTTTAAAGTTTCGAGTGCAACTCCATCAACGCCACCGATTCGGCCAATAATAATTCCAATATTCATAAATCTATTTTGAAGGTTCTCTTACTAGTTTACTACTAATTTAGTGATTTAGCTGAAGAACCTCAAATTATTTGAGTTTGAAGTTTGGAGTTAGAGTTTGGAATTAAAGAACGTTGAAATAATAAAGTCCCAAAGTACAATTATCGTTATTAATATTTTATGTCAGCCTTTAATGAAATTGCATTAGTGTTTATTACATAAAGATAAATGTAATGAATTGTCAATTGTCGATGTTCGATTGTCAATTTAGTTATTCAACAATTTATTTAATTCGACGATCAGTTTACTATTACTACGCCTTTTAGCATTATAATCAATAACTTCTCCATCTTTCAGAAGCAAATAAGTGGGATAACCTGATACAAGGAGTTTTTTTCGAAGTAATTCACCTTCATCACTTCCAAGGTGGATTTGGGTTCCAGTTAGCTTGTTGTCATTAATAAATTGCTTCCATTTTAATTTATCTGACTGCATGCATATTCCTACAAATTCAATATTGGGGTTATTACTATACTTTTCTGTTAATTCAATCCAATGAGGTAATTCCTTCTTACATGGACCGCACCATAATGCCCAAAAGTCAACATAAACTAACTTCTCAACTGACATTTCCATTAATTCGCTAAAGAATTCACCTATTATTTTGGATTCATCATTTGTTAAGGTCATATCATTATTCTCATACTTCTTTTGTTCCTTAACTTTGTGGTGCAATCTATTCAAATAAAGTTTTATAGCAGCATTATTAATTAAAGGTTTGGTTTCATTTATTAACCTTTCGTAATCCGATATAGATTTATAAAGCAGATGTTTGAGTCTATGTAAGATTAAAATTTCTTTAACTATTTGAACTCCCTCCCTATTTCCTATTAAATCAATAGATCTACTAATTGCAGTATAATAATCTTCGCTCTCAAAAGATTGGCTGATTATACTGTCAAAGGATCCATATCTAGAAATCATCATATTATTCAAGTATGGTGTATATGCTGAATTGTGGAAGTATTCTGTTCTATTTAATGAAAAAAACTCACTCTGAAACAAGCTATCGCTTTTAGGCATGTTCCCAAATGCGTGATAGTATGTTATTGAGTTTGCATGTCTTAATAAAACTTGCCCTTTTGCCCAATTTATAAACTTTTCAGATGGATCATTATCAATAATAAATTCTTCTAATTTAGTATATTCCTGATTTACAATTCGTTCAAGTTCAAATAGGTATTCATCAACATAAACATTGTTGTATTCAGGTATACTATAAAGAGGATCAACAGTAGTATAATAGGTCAAGATTTCGGAGTTTAACTGAGTATTGTCCCCACTAAAACTTACAGCATTAAGCTCATCGATTCCAATTTGCGTAGCATCTATTTTAAGATGGACACTATCTCCCGGATTAACGAATACAGTAATTCCCACTTCATCATAATAAATAGACATATTATGGGAGTGATATATTTCAAACTTGAATTGAAATGTATTCGACTCAGGATCTATTAATGATGTATACTCCTTAACTCCTCTAACTAAATCTTTTGTATTTGCACTTACAACTTTTTTGTTTGGATTTATCACACATCCGGTAATAATTACATTGCCCTTCTTGAAATATTGATTCCTAGTCGATGGTGAACAAGAAATGAGAACAAATAATACAATGAGATAGACGAAGTTCTTCATTAGAAAATAAAACTAAAATTAAATTGGGGAGGAAATAACAAAATGAATAAGCAATATAACTAATTAATTCTAATCTTTTATATCTAATATCTACTTTCTGATTTCAATCCCCCTTCGCATTGTGGCTATGCCAAACGAAGCTTTTGTGAAGTTTGGGCTTCGATGGATAAAAAAAAGCCTCCCCTCAAAAAGAAGGAAGGCTCTATATCATATTGGACGACATCTCCGCCAGCTGGCGGAAAGTCGTTCAGTGTTTCTTATACTAATCCAGAGAATCCTAAGAATGCCATTGCAAGGATACCTGCTACAACTAAAGCTGCAGGAACTCCGCGCATACCTTTTGGTAAATTCATTAGATCCATATGCTCTCTTAAACCTGCAAATAAAACCATTGCTAATGCGAAACCTGCTGCATTTGCAACTGCCCATACTACAGATTCCATTAGGTTAAAGTTTTTAGAATGTGCTTGAATTGCTACACCTAAAACCGCACAGTTAGTGGTGATAAGAGGTAAGAAGATACCTAGTGCCTGATATAATGGAGGACTGATCTTCTTAAGCATAAGCTCAACCATCTGTACCAGTGATGCGATCACAAGGATAAAGAAGATGGTTTGAAGGAATGTAATTCCGAAAGGAATAAGGATATATGTTTGGATCAACCATGTTACGATGGTTGCGATCGTCATAACGAATAATACAGCTCCAGACATACCTACGGAAGTACTCACTTTTCCGGAAACACCCATAAATGGACAGATTCCTAAGAATTGCGCAAGAACGATGTTACTAACAAAGATCGCGCTGATAATAATTACGAAATATTCCATATCTATATTATTTAAGCTGTTTTTCTCATTTTGTTAATTAGTGGGATCAAGTAGCCCATTGCAATGAATGCACCCGGAGAAAGGATGAATACTAAGATTGCATCACCTTCAACAAATTTCCATCCGAAGATTGAGCCATTACCTAAGATCTCACGAACAGCACCTAATAAAGTAAGTGCGAATGTGAATCCAAGTCCCATACCTGCACCGTCAATAACTGATGATAATAAGTTTTGTTTAGAAGCGAAACCTTCCGCACGACCAAGCACCAAACAGTTAACTACGATAAGTGGAATGAATAATCCTAAAGAATCAAATAATGCCGGTACATAAGCTTGCATACTTAATTCAACGATGGTTACGAATGATGCGATAACTACGATGAATGAAGGAATACGTACTTTGTCCGGAATTTGCTTCTTAACAAGTGCTACAACCGTATTTGAACAGATCAAAACGAAAGTAGTTGCAAGTCCCATACCCAAGCCATTGAAAGCTGAGCTGGTTACACCTAATGCAGGACATAAACCAAGTAAGAGTATAAATACAGGGTTGTCCTTAATAAATCCTTTTGTAAAGTTTTGAAATTGATTCATTAGTTGTTCCCTCCTTCTTTATTTAATAATTCAAGAGCGCTTTCAATAGCTTCACAGAAAGCTCTGGAACTGATCGTTGCTGCAGTAATCGCATCAACCTCACCACCATCTTTCTTAACTACAAGACTGAAAGTCTTAGGATCTTTTCCAATGAACTGATCAGCGAACTTAGGTTCACCTAACTTAGTTCCAAGCCCTGGAGTTTCTTTATGACTGATCAATGAAGTTCCAGTGATCTTACCATCAAGTGAGAAACCCACCATAATTTTAATAGGCGTTGGATCGTATCCGTTTCTTGAGAATGTTTCTACTGCATAAGCAACAAGTTCACCGTTTGATAATAATTTATTCAAGCGGATGGTATCACCATCGGCAACACCATGTTTAACTTGCTCAGTTGCATCGAATGTAACATCGCTTGCAACAACTGCTTTAAGTGCAGCTTCAGTTTTTGCTTTTTGTGCAAGAGCAATTGGTTCTTTAGTAGCGATATAAATACCACCAAGAGCAAGAGCTGCACACATTGTTACCACGAATAGCGTGATAACCATATTTAGGAATGTTGATTCTTTCTTAGCCATTTTTCACTACCTCCCCGAAACGTTTAGGTTTAAGACCATTGTTAATTAGTGGAACGAATGCGTTCATGATCAGGATAGCGAATGATACACCTTCCGGATATGCACCCCAAACACGGATGATCACGGTTAGCACACCACAACCCAATCCGAAGATGAGCTGCCCTTTATTCGACATCGGCGATGAAACCATATCCGTTGCCATGAAGATCGCACCTAACATTAAACCACCGGTGATCAAATGGAAAGCAGGGTTCACATAAGCCTCAGGGTCAATCGCCCAAAGAATACCTGTGAATACCACAACTGATCCAATATATGTTACAGGAATATGCCATGAGATGATCTTGCGGAATAACATATAGATACCACCTAAAACAAGTGCTATCGCAGACATCTCACCAAGAGAACCACCCATATTACCTAAGAATAGATCCATATATTGTGGAATTTCATAAAGAACTTCCTGACCATCTACGATCATTTTAGTTCCGTTTTCCATCACATCTGTAACTGTACGACCACGTCCGATCTCTTCTTTAAGATGACCTAAAGCAGTTGGACCTGTTACCGCATCAGCTAAACCACTGAATAAAACAGCAGGTTTTGGCCAGCTTGTCATTTGTACCGGGAATGATAATAGTAAGAACACACGACCAACCAATGCAGGGTTGAAAGGGTTTTTACCAACTCCACCGAATGACATCTTAGCTACACCGATCGTAACTAAAGCACCAATAATGATGATCCAGATCGGTAGGTTTGATGGAACGTTAAATGCGAGTAGTATACCCGAAACGATCGCAGAACCATCATGAATAGTTGAAGGCCCTTTGATGAGATATTTCTGAATAACCCACTCAAAGAATACACATGCCAGTACAGCCACTAGCGTTACTTTGATCGCGCCCAGTCCAAAGAAATAAACTGAAACAAGTAATGCAGGAATCATTGCATAAATGACGCCGAACATTATCTTTTTTGTCGAGTTACCTCCGTGTACGTGAGGGGATCCTGATACTGTCAGTAAATTCATATCTTATTTTTTACTTCTGTTTCTAATGATTTCACCTACTTTATATTTTCCTAATCGGATGTAATCCAATAGTGGTTGGCCTGCAGGACAAGTGTAAGAACAAGATCCACACTCAATACAATCCATTGCTCTTTCAGCTTCCACATTTTCATACAATTCGTTGCCTGCATATTGTGCAATAAGAACTGGCTCCAATCCCATCGGACAAACCGTGATACATTTCGCACAACGAATACAGTTTGTTGTTTCAACACGTTTTGCTTCACCTTCTTCGAAGGTTAAGATACCTGAAGTACCTTTTACTACAGGAACGTCTGTTGAATTCAGGGCTTTACCCATCATTGGTCCACCACTTACAACTTTCGCTGTATCTTCAGGAAGTCCACCAACTTTCTCGATCAGTTCGTTTACGGAGGTACCGATACGTACCATGAAGTTTCCGGTTTCTTTCAGGTTCTTACCTGTAACGGTAACAACGCGATCGATAAGTGGTTTGTTCTTTTGAACTGCTTCATAAACTGCGAAGGCAGTACCTACGTTATTTACAACTGCACCAACTTCGATCGGAAGTTTACCTGAAGGAACCTGACGTCCGATAGCTGCATCGATCAATTGTTTCTCACCACCTTGTGGATATTGAACTTTCAATGCACAAACTTCGATACCCGGATAATCTTTCACTCTGTTGTTCAAGTGCTCGATCACATCCGGTTTATTATTTTCAACACCAACGATGGCACGCTTCACATCCAAACCTTTCATTAAGATCTGAATACCGATCACCATCTCATCAGCCATTTCAAGCATTAAGCGGTGATCAGCCGTAAGATAAGGCTCACATTCTACACCGTTAATTACAAGAACTTCTGCTTTCTTGCCATCAGGAACCATCAATTTAACGTGAGAAGGGAAGGTTGCACCACCCAAACCAACGATACCCATTTCCTGGATCTTCTTGATGATCTCTTCTTTGGTTGCTGTAATATCTTTTTTCAATTCAGTAGAACGGTCGATATTTTCGTCCCACTCATCTCCATCAACATTGATGATGATACATGGACGGCGGTAACCGCTTTGATCCAATACCTCATCTAACTTCAATACCTTACCGGAAACTGAAGAGTGAATGTTTGAAGATATAAATGCTTCTCCTTTAGCGATCAACTGACCAACTTTCACTTCGTCGCCTTTAGCAACAACAGCTTTAGAAGGAGCACCTAAACTCTGTGCGATTGGAATCGTTACCTGTTTAGGCAATTCCAATGCTTTAATGGCTTCACCAGCTGAATATTTACACTCAGGTGGGTGAACACCTCCTATTTTAAATGTTTTCAAAACGCTCATCCTCTAGGATTTTATTTCGAATTAATAAATTACTCTTTCTCTGCTTTTGGCTCTTCCTTTTTCTCAGCTGGTTTTTCTGCTACCGGCTTTGGTGCTGGTTTTGCAGGTTTGTCAGCTGGAGCTTTCTTCTCTTTTCTTGGAGGGAAGTTCAACTCATGAATTGCCTTGGTAGGACATTCTACCACACACTTACGACAAAGCTTACATTTTTCGTAATCGATATACGCAAGATTATTGTTCATGGTAATTGCATCAAATGGACAAACTTTGAAACATTTGCTACATCCGATACATGCCACTTTACAATTTTTCTTGGCAGGACCACCTTTTTCCTGATTGATACAAGAAACAAAGATTCTTCTGTCCTTCTTACCTTTGTTACGTAATTCGATAATGTCTCTTGGACAAGCTGTTACACAAGCACCACAAGCAACACAATTGTCTTTAACAATTGGTAAGCCGGTTTCTTCATCCATATAAATGGCATCGAAGTCACAAGCTGTAACACAATCACCACAACCTAAACAACCGTAAGGACATCCACTCTCACCTGATGAAAGGCTATGAGCGAAAGCACAAGTTGCCGGCCCGTCATAATTGATCTTCTTTGGTGCATTTTCGCAGGAACCCGAACAACGGATAACGGCAATCTGAGGCTCTTTTTCCTCGGCAACTAAACCAAGGATTCCAGCAGCAGTAGCCATGGTATCATTACCACCTACCGGACAGTTAAATCCGTCAAGTGATTGTTTTTCATTTGCTGATTTCACAAGGGCTTCAGCAAAACCACGACAACCAGGGAATCCACAACCACCACAATTGGCAGCTGGAAGAGACTCTTCTACCTCATCGATTTTAGGATCTTCGATTACTTTGAATTTCTGTGCTATGAAGTAAAGCACAACTGCAGCAGCAGCTCCCACTAAGCTTAAGGAAATTACTGCATAAATAATTACATCGTTCACGTGATTCTCCTTTTTAATTTAAAGTAATATCCGCCTAAGGACGGAATGAATTTCAACGCGATGCAAAAATAGAAACAAATGATGAAGAATTAAATGTTTTGTTAATTAATAAACAGCAGTGTATCTGCCTGTCTATCTGTTACTTACACAAACATTCAATTTAGAATCCTTATACAAACTCTTGGAAAGCCTTGATTATGTAGTAGTTCAGAAACTGTTTAGAAAAATTCTAAATTAACACTAAATCAGTAATTTAGAACGCCTTTACGGAATTAAAATACTTGATAGACGGTTATTTACGAATCTTAAACTCAAAGGTTTTCGACATTTTATCTTTGAGTTTATAAAGCACTAAATAATAAGGAGCTAACAATGCTAAAGAGATCAATGCCGAGATACCTTCATGATCTGTTAATGAGATCAAGACAATCAAACTTACTAATACAATGATGAAAGGATATAAGTATCCGAAATACACAGCCTTGGGACCTAAAGATTTCTTCATGAATACCGTTACCTCCTGCCCAACTTGATAATCTTCATCTGTATCTTTCCATACTTCAACAATCTTATTCTCCATATCTGATACAGAACAAGCACCTTTAGCATGACAACTTGAACATGCAGATTTAGAAAGAATATTCACATACAATTTCTCTCCATCAATTTTTTCGATCTCACCGGGATGCTGAATAATATCTTTAACTGTAGTCATTGTTTCTGTGTTTTGTTGAAACCTGCAAATTTAATGCTTTACTTTCATTCAAATTAGTATAAAGATAAAAGTACTAAGACTTCTACAAATTTAATTCATTCAATCTTTATACTTAATACTTAGTACTTCAGTATGCAAAGTTACGGAGTAGAAACGGATATTGGTAAGATTTTTCCATTAAAATAACGATGGCCATTAATTGCAAAGTCGGAAATAAACTCTGCCATTTCGTTAGCCGATAATGGAGCTTGATAACCAGGAAAAGCTTTTTCGAGCATCTCCGTCTGCGCTGCTCCAAGTGCTAGGCAATTCACTTTAATGCCTTTTTCACCTAATTCCTCGGCCATACATTCTGATAGAATTGACAATGCACCTTTACTAGCACTGTATAATGATAAACCGGGGAACTTTGAACTTCCCTGATAACCACCCATACTACTTATATTTAGTATATGTGAACCTTCTCCCATCAAGGGTAAGAGTTGCTGACTTAAATAAAATGGGGCTTTGGTATTAACTGAAAAGCTTGTCCCAAAATCTTTCAGATTCAATTGTTCAAATGGTTTATTGACCAATGCACCAGCATTATTGATCAAGACATCTACTTTTGAAAACTTCGTAGAAATTCGGGATATAAGTTCAGGGTAATGATCAAATTCGGTGATATCAAAAGCGTATATAAAGAGCCCATCTCCATCACATTCCTTTTGCAGATCTTTCAGCCTATTTTCATTCCTTGCAAAAGCAAAAACCTGATGTCCCAATGCAACTAATTGCTTTGCAACTTCAAAACCTATTCCACTACTTGCACCACTTATAACAATGTTCATATCGACAGATTAAATTGGACTGATACCTTTTGATCTTTCATTCTTAAGCAGGATATCAACGGCATTTATGCTTAGTTTCCCACTTTCATCAACCTTTATCGAGATCTTATACTTTTGATCTTCATCTATTCGCCCGAATCGATAATTCATATACGTCATTCCTTTCATGCCTTCAATTGGTTTACCTAACTTTTTAGATAACTCTTGAGCTTTCTGATAGGTTTCACTCATCGGAATATTTGCATTCTTAGCTATTCTTTCGGCTTCTTTCAATGCAGTTTGATAATTTCCCGTATAAATGAATAATATTGAATTATAGCCATCCGTAATATCAGCTTCCTGAGTTTGAAATGAATTATTCCCATCGAACTTCATTCCCATTGGTTCTGAAAGACCTAATTCTTTTGCCCATTCAGGGAAGATATAAACAACCTCCTCATTGTTAGGGATCTCAACTTTATATTGCTCATTAAGAGATGTGATCAATGCATCTGCCCTTTGACGTGTGATCTGCCCTTGTTCATACTGTGATTCCACCAATTGGATCTTCTCATTGAGAATTGTTGCCAGGTTCATATCAGAATTCAGATCTTCGAGTGATTTATCGAAATCTTCCGACTGCTGCTCCAATACTTCTGAATCCGCATTTGCATCTAATTGTTCCTGACTAGGTTCGTCTGCAGTATCCGATGCATTTTGATATTTTTCTGTTTGCATATCACACGCAAACAAAAAGACTAAAACACAGATTAAAAAGTAATGGCTGATTTTCATAATTTCTGATTTCAAGGTTGATTAACAAATGTACAAAAGCAGTACTCTAAAATAAAGTAAAAAGCTGATTAATAATTAGTATTTTTGTTAACAATAAACAATCTAAAAGTGCATCTCAACCTAAACTTCATCGGACGTTATATCCTACTGATTATCTTTTGTTTATTCTTAAAGATCAGTTCGTATTCACAAAGTGATGAGTTGAATAATATCAAGCAATTGTGGGAAAAGTCTTCGATCATGAAGTTGAGTCAGCACTTCGATAAAAGCATCCAGCTCATCTTGCCTCAGGTAAATGGAAAATTCAGCGACAGACAGGCAACTGTGATCCTTAAAGATTTTATTAAAGCCAATCCAGTTTCTATACTGAAAGAACTAAAAACCGAAGCGGTTAGTGGAAAACGATGGTTTTGCATACTGGAATACAGATCAGACAATTCAACTTTTAAGATTCTATACCAGATCAGGCAAATAGAGCAGAAATATTATATAACTGAAATTCAAATCAAGAAGAATAATGACGATTGATAAGATCATAGAACTTGCATTAATTGAAGACATTCAGGATGGTGATCATACTTCGTTGGCAACGATTCCTGAAAATGCAAAAGGTAAAGCAAAACTTCTGGTTAAGGAAGATGGCATCCTTGCGGGTGTAGCTGTTGCAGAAAAAGTTTTCAAACAAGTTGATGGAGAAACTTCTTTCACTGCCTTCATGAATGATGGTGACGAGATCAAAAAAGGTGATATCGTTTTTGAGGTTAGTGGCAGCTCAATTTCCATACTGACCGCTGAAAGGCTCGCTTTGAATTTCATGCAAAGGATGAGCGGCGTTGCCACAGCAACCAAAAAGATCGTTAAACTTATCGAAGGAACCGGTACACGTATCCTCGATACAAGAAAAACGACTCCGAATTTACNCCTACTCGAAAAAGAAGCTGTAAAACTCGGTGGCGGCGAGAATCACAGAATGGGACTTTACGATATGATCATGATCAAAGATAATCATGTGGATTTTGCCGGCGGAATCTCACAAGCCATTGATGCAACAACAAATTACCTAAATGAAAAAGACAAGGATCTTCAGATCGAGATCGAAGTAAGAAACTTTGATGAATTACAACAAGTTTTGGATCATGGTGGTGTAAACAGAATCATGCTCGACAATTTCACACCGGATGAATTAAAAAAGGCTGTTAAGATCATTGATAAGAAATACGAAACCGAAGCTTCAGGAGGTATTACGATCGATACGATTCGTGAATATGCAGAAACAGGCGTTGATTTTATCTCAGTTGGTGCATTGACACACCATATAAAAAGTTTAGATTTAAGTCTAAAAGCAGTTTAAAACAAATGCAAGAATTCTTTAAACGTATTTGGTTTGCCATAAAGAACTTACTTCAAAAGATCATCATTCCGGGTTTTGATGGTGTTTCACTTTATGAGATCCTTCGGTTTTTTGTAAAAGGGATTATGAAAGGTGCAATAACTATGCGAGGAGCTTCTGTGGCTTTCAACTTTTTCTTGGCGCTTTTTCCCACCATCATTTTCATTTTCACAATCATACCATATTTGCCGATTGCAAATTTTGATGAAACCGTCTTTGCGTTATTAAAAGATGTTTTACCTGATTCAACCTATAATTCGGTCTATGAAACGGTTAAAGAAATACTAACTCGACCTCATAGCGGTCTACTTTCAGTAGGTTTCATCCTAGCCTTATACTTCTCCACTTCAGGCATTAACAGCATGATCGATGCTTTCAATCAAACCAATCATTCGATTGAAACCAGATCATTCATTAAACAACAATTGGTTTCAATTGCATTGGTACTGATTATATCTGTTCTGACTTTACTTGGAGTTGCATTAATGATCGGTGGCGAGTTTCTTGTAAATACCTTAAAAGCGAATGAATGGATCAATAGTGGGTTCCAAATCTTTATGCTGCAATTCCTACGCTGGTTCTTTATGGTGATCATCTTTTTCTTCACTATTTCATTCTTGTATTATCTAGGACCGTCGCGCAGACAGCAATTCAGGTTCATTTCCGCAGGTTCAACATTATCAACAATCCTTATCATTATTCTATCGGTGGCATTCAATTATTATATTGAAAACTTTTCAAGTTATAATGCTCTTTATGGTTCGATAGGCACCTTGATCATTGTTATGATGTGGATCTATTATGTTTCTATCGTTATTCTGATCGGATTTGAACTAAATGCTAGTATTTCGGTTGCGAAGAAAATGCCAAATACAAAAAAGCTAGCTGACTAAACCAAATATATTCTACATTTGTTAGATACCCATGATAAAGATTAATCTCAAAGAATATCTTAAGTTAAGTGTTATTTACACAGCACTCGCTGCATTTCCACCAATTCTTCAGGTGATCGTTCGTCCGATCATCGAAGGAAGTGACCGTCTGAAAGCTGAAGAATTCTCTAGATTATCTATTGTTGAATTTATCATCACCCTTTCTTTTACATTGGTGATCTTCGCGATGAACAATGCGATCGCCAGATTTCATTATGACTATAGTAATGATAAAGTAAAGCATAAGCGGATGGTCTCCTCCATTTTCACAAGTATGTTGATGCGTGGTGTGATCATCATGGGAGTTGCCTTGATCATTGGACCTTTTATCGGACCGATATTCACACAATATGAGCTTAAAGATTTCACAACATATGGATATGCGGCAGTATTAACCGGGATCAATAGAGGAATCGTACTTACCGCTGCAGCTTTATACAGAAATCAGAAGAAGGTTTGGCTGTTTGTGATCGCGATGTTTAGTTGGGGAATTCTAAGAACCACATTCCAACTTCTGGGTCTGTTCTATGTAGAAATGAACTTTATAGGCTATGTTAATGGTAACTGTGTGGGTAGTATAATCGTTGCTGTAGCTGTGCTATTTTATATTTTCAAAAAGAATGGTATTGTTTGGGATCGCCAGATGCTTAAGCCGATCAGAGCGTTTGCTTGGCCATTATTTCAATATAGTGTGATCTATTGGGCCATAATCTTTATCGATAGATTATTTCTTGCCGACAGACCAATAGAACTTGGTATTTATGATACCGCTGTAACCTTTGCATTTGGAATCCAAATGATCCTACAGGGAATTCAGGGTGCATCACAGCCTGAGATCTATCGACTGATGAGTGAAGGCATCAAAAAGAATATTGATAAGATCAAGCAATATTCAAATATCATGATGCTCCAAACCGAGTTTATCATTGCATTACTCATTATTCCGGCAATGCTCTATCTAAACCTCTTTTTTGAAACGGAGTTGATGTTCGCTTCTCAATTGATCGGGATCATTTTCATAAAGTTTATCATGAGATCTCAAATTGTGATCTTCTCCTATCCAATCTACTTCCTAAAAAAGACTGAGGCATTTCTGTATATCAATTCGGCCGTACTCATTATCACCATATTGGCGAACTATTTCTTAGTACCGATATTCGGAGTTTATGGAGCGATCATAGCAGGACTGCTTGCCTTCTTCTTACAGGCATTACTTACTTATTTCTATCAGCAAAAACTTGTAAAGATCAAGTGGAATCTCAGAAAAGTAATGTATTTCCCTTTATTGATGGTATTTAGTGCAATTGCATTGGAGGTTACAAAGTTCGTTTACCGGTTGGATCAATATATGATCTCCGGAATATTAATTGGGATCATTTTCCTCTTTATCTTCTTAATGTACAAACAGGAAATTAAAAGGTATATTCCTTTTAAGTCATGATCTTATCCAGATCATTGGCAAATCGGTACAATTTCTTGATCGAATAGCTTTGGATCACTTTCTTAATTAAACTACGCTGCTTGAGTTTTGAATCATATAATTTGTAGTAGTTATATTCCATTAGGAATTGTTGTAGTTTTCTCACAAAAACCGCTTTATCCACATCAATCTCCACTATATATGCAGTAAGAAAAGCCTTAGCGTATTCAGTTTTTGACTTATAAGAGAACAATGTAGATGGTGAAAAAAGGAATAATGAGGAAATAAAAAACGTAAGATCCCAATAGCGAGGACCGAAATTGGCTGAGAAATCAAACAATGGAGAAATACTCCAATCTATGATGTATGGTTCATTCTTTTCACTATCAATCAAGATATTTCTCATTGTAAAATCACCATGAATAAATACGTGATCGTTTGCAAATCTTTCATCAAAGAAGCCTTCAGGAAAACTGGTCTTCTGAAGATCATCATTCATATCTTCCTGATGAATTTGCCACAATGACTTTCCTAATTGACTGAAGTGACTAATTAATAGATCCTTTTGCTTTTTATTCGCACCGAACTTAGCATTCGAGATATAAAACTGTCTGAATGTTTTGCAATTCTCTATTAATTCTAAGTCGACAAACCCCTGTTCTTTTTCAATATTAAGAATAGCCGGAACACGAAATAGTTTGGTAGATTCTGACAATAGCTTTGCTCTTTGGCTCATCGCTACTTCATTCAGAAATTTAGCTTCCGGAATATACTTTCGGAAGATCTTTCTGTCAGGATCTATCTCAAATTTTTTCATTTACTATTTTTTCTTGCAGACATATAGAACGTTACGAGCGAATGATCTGAAAAACTTAAACTTTGAAAACCAATCTTCAATTCCATCGAGTTTAGAAACATCAAATGAGGTTTTTTCATTCATAACAGGTAGCACTCCTCGATGATATGTTTCTATAATTTCAAAATCAAACTCCTTAAGGTATTTCTTAATTTCTCTATGAGATAAAGTATGATAGTTATAGATCCTGTTTTCAGCTTTTCTGAAAACATTCTTTAGGATAAACCAATAACTTAGAATCACTCCTGCATTATACCTATTTCCGTGATTATTAAAGATCAGGACCCCATCTTTATCAAGTATTGGAGAAAGTGATTCAAACACTTCTTTACGAAGTTTATCCTGTGCATTGAGGAAAAATCGAAAAGCAGTAATTACATTAAATGTCCTTCCCCCCTTTTCGAATACATTATTACGTGTAATATCTGCTTTCACAAGTTCAATATCAGGCAGCCTTGATTTACTAACTTCCAACATGGTATCGGAAAGATCAACACCACTTACATTTTTGCTTTTCGTAACCAAATAATCCAGTATTCTTCCGGTACCGCAGGCGAAATCTAAAACAGTATGCTCAGGTTTTAAATGTTTAGCAAGAATAACATCCAATTGATTCTTTTCCCATTCCCATGAAAACTTTCGAAAGGGAAAGATCTCAAAGGAATTGTCATACACTTTTCCTTTCCCTTTTAACGTATGTGATTCCCTATAATCGGCTATTTTCTTTTCCTTCATTATACTGATTCAAATTTCTATCCAAAAACATTGAACTTCTTCCTTACAAAAGATGCTCCTGCAAATGTAGTGAGGAAATACAATATTGTTTTCAATGTAAGATTCGATTTTAAGAAATATTTTCTGGCTAACTTCATATCATCAACCTGATAGTAGTAACGAGCCATACTTCCATTGATCTTCTTAGCAGAAAAGTTGACCTCCTTCTGATAATCCGCTTTATATTTTTGGATACTCTTTAATGAGCAATCGTAATCTTTCTTCCGATAATCTTCATTCATTGATAGATTATTCTCATCAACGAATCTATTATAAAGAGACTCGCAAACTTCTATAGAATCTCTCTCATGAAACAACCTTAGCACCCAATCAAAATCTACCGCACCATATTCTTCCTCAAACAATACATCTTTCAATTCACTACGATACATAATACCTCCAATGTAAGTATTCTGTCCCTTATAAGATTTCACTAGTTTAGTGATGAATGTTGCATTTTCAGGATAGTAGTTATATTCTTCCTGATCTTTTTGCTTTGAAACTCTTGAAATGGTTTTATTCTTTTCCGAATCGATCAGGGTGAAACCACAAGTTACGATGGGAACCTTTTCAAGATACTTTATTTGTGAAGCTACTTTGTTCTTATCCCATGCATCATCATGATCAACAATGCATAAATAATCACCTGTTGATGCTTTAAGAGCAATATTCCTTCCTGTATTTGGTCCGCCCGAATTCTTTGATGTACTTAGATAAGAAATGTTATTACTCTTTAAAACTCCGACTGTTCCATCTGTTGAGCAATCATCTACAACTAATAATTCAACTTCAAAAAGTTCACCAATTCCTTCTTGAGCATAAATAGAATCCAGTGTTCGCTGAATGCAATTCTCAGAATTATATGTTGTAATGATTATACTTATCTTTTTCATTTTCGAGCTTTAAGAAATGGAATAAATCCTTCAATTGCTGCAATTAATTCCGGTGAAAGTTTCAAGATATAAACTAATGGGATATAAATGATAAGAATTATTGTACTTCTTAGAATAATATCCAGTATTAGGTATCCAACATCTGGTAATATTGTTGAAAGAGCATAAGATAGAACTGCTATCAGAACCGGCAGAATGAACTTCCAGTTATAAGGTTGAAGTTTATAGAATCTATATAGTACCATGAATCGTATCAGTGCATAAATACATGTAGAAACAAAAGAAGCAATTGCGGCTCCTGTTAGTCCCCAGATCGGTATAAATAAGAAATTAGATATCACAACTATACCCAAATGTATTAGAAGTATCCAACTCAGGTAACGATACTTTGGAGATGTGTTGATGATCACAACAGTATTCCCACTTAACATGTCGATCAAATTGACTAAACCGATAAAGAAGATCACATATTTCCCTGCTTCATACTCTTTTGGAAGAATTTCAAAAACATTATCGATATTTCCCCAGATACCTACAAAAAGCAGTAAGCCAAAAACAAACTGGTTTAATGCACTCTTCTGATAAACATCTTTTATATTCTGCATATCCATTGACTTCCAAGAATCTGCATATACTGCTGATGAGATTTTCCTGAGAGCACGCGAAGGAATGATGATCAATGTTCCAAAAAAGAAAGTAATTCCATAAATACCCGTTTCAGATAAGCCTACCAATTGACTAACCATGATGCTATCAATATTCAATATGGCCATATTTGAAAATCCGATGATCAATCCAAAAGATCCAACGCTAAACATTGATCTTGATAGGTCTTTACTTATGAAACCTGATATGGGTTTAAAATGCAATTGCTTCTTCTGACCCAGATAAATAAACAATAAAACAGTTGGTAAGGCTATCGCGATCACATATAGCAGCACAAATTGTTCAAAATCTATGATATTAAATATCAACAAGAACAGAACTCCAAGGATTATTAATCTTTGAACTAACTCTTTGAGAAAGGTCCCAATTACAGATTCAAATAAAACCTTTGCGTAATTATCAAGGAAATTAAAGATGGTCTGACAAACAATTAATGGAATAACAAAGTTTGCATAATAGCTAAAAAGGTCATTACTATTACCTCCTCGAGATATCAGGATATCTTTCAGGAAATAGAAAACCATTATTGAAAGTCCGATTCCTGCTAATGTAACGATGGATCCAATAAATAGAAATCCATTATGGCCTTTATCCTTATCTCGAAAATATGTAAACAGTCGAGTGGTTATGCTATTGAAGCCTAAAGCTGCAAATTGCGAGAATATGATCGAATAGGATAATAAGAGTTTGATAACACCATTTTCGGCAGTTGAGAGGTACTCGGGAAGTAAAAGTCCGGTAATTACAAATCCAATTAAGACACCTATATAAGAATATAAAGAACCCCTTAATGTTTGATTTTGAATTACGCCCATATTAAATGTAAAATTACACAAGAATAAAGAAAGTTAAACTCTAAAAACATCAATGCTTATTATTTTTATCAACTTTATTGATCACATCAAAAGAATCAAATGAAAAAATGAGAAGATCAAGAAATTGAGAAATGCTTGTGAGTTTCGAAAGTTCAGAAATTAATTAACTTTGCCTTCAAATCTTTTTTATGAAAAACATTGTATTTATAGGTGCAGGAGCAATTGCCACAGCGATCGGAAATGTTATTGCTGCTAAGAATGAACATAATGTAACTCTATTGTCGATTGAGCCTGGAGTAGTGGATTCTATAAATACAAAGCGAGTAAATCAAAGCTATTTCCCCAACATCAAATTAGTATCTAATCTTAAAGCAAGCTTAGATATCAACATTCTAAAAACTGCTGATGTGATCTTTCTAGCAATTCCATCTTCTGTGGTTGTGGAATACGTAAAGGAAAATCAATCAATGATCAATCCTAAAACTTTATTAGTAAACCTGGCTAAAGGATTTGGCAATGAACATCAAACGATCGTTCAATGCCTTGAGGAGATCAGCGACAATCCGGTTGCAACTTTAAAAGGGCCGACTTTTGCAAGGGAGATCATCAACAGATTGCATACTGGGATCACATTTGGATGCAAAGACAAAGTTTACTTTGAAGAAATGGAGTCTGTATTTAAGGATACAAGTATCGTTCTTGATTACTCTTCCGATCTTATCGGTGTTGAACTTTTAAGTATTCTTAAAAATATTTATGCGATAGCGGTTGGAATCATCGATGCACATTATAATTCTCCGAACCTACGTTTTATGGTCTTAACAAATGCCTTCAAGGAAATGCGAAATATGCTGATCCAGTTTGGAGGAAAAGAAGAAACCATTTTTAACTATTGCGGTATCGGCGACTTTGGTTTAACTGCTTTAAATGATCTTAGCAGAAACAGAACATTAGGCCTTTTAATTGGAAAAGGATTTTTTACTGAGGATATTTCCGATAAAGTTGTTTTGGAAGGAAAGATCGCTGTAAATGTGTTTTGTGAAGAGATCTCCAAGAGAAATTCATTAAAGGATTTCTATATCATTTCGGAGCTATATAAAGTATTTAATGAAGAATACGATGTTTCGAAATTCCTGAAAAACATCCTGGCTTAGGAAATCTCGTTGATTATTTGAGCTAACTTACCTGTAAGCATTCGTCTGGAGTATTTTAAGTGCTTATCATTTTCTATCTGAAGAGATGGGTTTTCTTTCCATTTGAGGATTTGCTCCCGTAAATAAGTTTCAACATTATTGTTTCCATAATCGAAAGTTGATCCTGATTCACATTCAGTGATAAACTCACCCACATTGCAGTTTTCAGGTCCGATGCAAACCACAGGTCTCTTTGCTGCCAAATATTCGAAGATTTTACCCGGGACGATACCTTCATTATTCTCGATCTTTGGAATTACGATCAATAGAATTGAAGATCTCAACAAATACGCAACTGCTTCTTTATGACTTACATATCCGGTGAATTCGCAATTTTCTAGCAAATCATTTTCTTTGATCTTTTGCTTAATTCCTTCTGAAACCTTTCCAACAAATCTCAATTTGATCGGCACATCAGTGAACTCATCTTTTAATACTTTCAAAGACTTCAGGAAAGCATCTATATCATATAGATCAGCGATTGTCCCTGAATAAGTGATCACAAATTCCTTATCAGGAAATGATGTTGGCATATCAAAATCTGCTTCATCATATCCATTCGGTATAACTGAGATCTTATCAGCTTTAATTTTATCAGTTTTTGTCAGATAAAGTTCTTTAGTAGCTTGACTGGTTACAATAATTCGATCTGCATTTTCAAGAACTTCACGTTCATAATTAGCATCTTTTCTTTTGGCAAAAGGAAGATGATAGAAATCTTTATAATAGAAAATATCCGTCCAAGGGTCTCTGAGATCTGCGATCCAAGGCAGTCCTGTTTTCTTTTTCAGTTTGAGTCCGGCCAATTGTGAAGAATGTGGCGGAGATGTAGTAATGATGACTTCAGGATCATCTTTTAAAGCATTAATCGCGGCTTTTGTTGCATACTTCACCCATCCTACTCTGGCATCAGGAATGAATAGGTTACCTCTGATGAATCTGGAAAGTTTCTGAAAAGGTTTATCCTTATTGATATTCACAAATCCTGCATAAGGAATTTCTTTCTTTTTATTCAACCGTTTATACCAGGAAAGTGGTTCAAAACTCTTAGTCTTGATCACTTTAAGGTCCTTATCAACATCATCAAGTAAAGAATCATCTCTTAAAGGATAAGAAGCAACTTTCTCATCAACAGTAATTAAGGTAGGATCGATCTTAAATTCACGGAAATACTTCATAAACTTCAATGCCCGCTGAACACCAGCACCTCCTGATGGCGGCCAATAATAGCTTAAGAAAAGTATTTTCTTCATTAATCTTTCTTTTGGATCATTTTTTTCGATTCCCATCCAAGCATTCCCAATACTGCTAAGATAATTAATAATGAAGCAATAAAAGAGATCTTACTACCTACTAAATAGGATCTTGGCTCGAATTTGAATTCAATTTGATGCTCACCTGCAGGAACCCGCAGCGATCTTAACACATAATTAGCTCGAACATGATCGATCTCTTGTCCATCAATATAGGCATTCCATCCCGGTTTATAGAAGATCTCTGAGAATACAGCAACTTGATCTTTATTTGTGCTTGATTGGTATACTAGATGATTTGGTTCATACTTTGTCAGCATTATGCTTGCCGTCGAATCAAATCCTAAGCTATTTTGTATAGATGAAGGTCCAAATCGTTCATCGATAACTGCAGTATTTCGCAGATCAACTTCCTTAAGTGCGGTGATCTCTTCATCAGCATTCTTAACGATCTTAACATTGTTTACAAACCATGCATTTCCGAAGCTGTATGGATTTGAGATCGGTGCATTATTCGGATCTACGATAAAATACTTGGTATTCATCATATTGATGGTTTGCATTTCTCTCATAACTGTCTCTACTGATGCAGCTGTTGGATTATTGGATAATACATTAATGAATTGCTGCATTTCAACCGTAAAATGATTTTCGATCATTTCCTGATATCTTCTGAGTTTCGCTCCATGATAACCTCCGGTAGATTTATGATAGAATGAAGTATGAGACTCCATAAATGCATCCGTAGTAAAATTCAGCACCCTATAATTCGGATCTTTATCAGTTAGGATTTGCTTATCAGCATTCGACATTTGAACAGGAATATCAATTCTGTTCTTTCTGATATAATCTTCTTTATTTAAATAGCGATAAGCTACGCTGATCATATCAACACTAATAAGAATACCGATGATGATAATGAAATAATTAGCTTTTATTTTATTCTTGATAAGCAGCCAACTTCCAATAATAGCTAATCCGATAAATGCGATCGTACGCATTACCTCAGCCCTGAAGATACTGATTCGAGCAGTTTTCATTCCTGCCATCAGCATTTCAACCTGATCTGCATTAGGAGTCCCTCTATATCTCGCAAAGCTTTGAACTTCTAATTGTGAGAAGAAACTAAAGAAAACATCAGGCATTAAAAAGAATAAGATACTTAAACCTGCAGTAGAACCACTTGCGATCCAGAATGCTTTCATATTCTTCTTGATCGATTCAGGCTCTTTGACCAGTTTATTTATAGCTAACAATGCAATGATCGGAATACAGAATTCTGCGATAACCAAGGTCATGGAAACCGCTCTGAATTTATTATAGAGTGGGAAATAATCCAGAAAGAAACTGGTCAGTGGCATAAAATTCTTTCCCCAAGCTAATAGAATGGATAAAACTGTAGCTGTGAACAGGATCCACTTCAATCTTCCTCTTAAGATCAACATACCAAGTACAAAGAAGAACATGATGATCGCACCTGCATAAACCGGTCCGTTCATAAATGGTTGGTCTCCCCAATAATGGTTTTGTTGTCCTACCATTTGCTTATACTGACGATCTACCTTGTCCAATGCTTTTGGTGAAGAAGAGATATAATTCGTTCCACCTCCTTTGATATTTGGGATCATTAATGAGAAAGTCTCTTGCTTTCCATAACTCCATTGTGTAGCATAATCCTTATCAACTCCACTTGTTCTAACTTCACCTTTAGATGTTAATTCAGACTTTCCTCTAATCGTTGATTTACTATATTCGTAGGTTGTCCAGAGATTGGTAATATTTGCTCCAAGTGCAAAGGCTAGAGCAATGAAAAGGACAGCTGTTTTCTTTGTAAAATCAAGTAATTGTTTCTCTTTGATCGCATTGATTAATTCATAGATACCATAGATCAGAACTACAAACATCAAATAATAAGTGATCTGAAGATGATTGGCTTTAATTTCCAGTCCGAGAAATAAAGCAGTTAGCAATGCTCCCCATAAAAGTTTTCCTCTGTAGGTGAGAATAATACCTGCCAATACCGGAGCCATATATCCAATAGCTATTGCTTTGGTATTATGTCCGGGCTCGAATATTATAATAAAATATGATGAAAAGGCGAATGCGATGGCTCCTATGATGCTTAGCCAAGGATTGACCCTCAGAATAAGAAGTAGAATAAAGAACCCGATAAGATAAAGCATTACTGTTCCCGCAGGTCTTGGCATTCCAAATTGCAATAGATTATGAACATGGTTCAGGAGATTTGCTGAATGACTCACGGAAATTTGATAGGCTGGCATTCCACCAAACATAGAATTCGTCCATAAGGCATCTTCTCCGGTTCTTTCTCTAAAGTCCTTGATCTCTTTCGACATCCCTTTATAGGCTCGGATATCACTTTGATTGATCACTTTCCCTTTAAAAACAGGATTGAAATAAATAAAAGTTACCAGCATAAAGATGATAATTCCGGTAACATAAGGAATGAGCTTTTTAAAGTCGATCTTATTCATAATATTATTCTTCTGACACATCCTCAAAATCTACATAATCGCCGGATTGACCGGAATTGGATTTCTTTTGTCTTTTTGGGATGTAATCGATGTTTACCTGGCCGGATTTCTTCTTGGCCTCTTTAATATCTTCTTCGGGTTGAACACCCATACGTTCCTGGGCTTTTCTAACCTGACGTTTGATCAGGTATGGAAAAACATATCTGCCCAATAGTTTAAAAACGTAATAAATGATGATCAGTATAACTATAAAACGGAGTAGACCCATTGTTTAATGTGCTTTTTTAGTATCGCGAAGGTATTGTTTTTTTTAAAAAAAATGAAGTGTGAAGTAGGCTAGCTACCGATAGCAAACAAAAAAAGGCCACCCAGTTAAGGACAGCCTCAAATATCTTTTAAAAGAACAATAGATTACTTGTCAGAAACAGTTAATCTTTTTCTTCCTTTAGCTCTTCTTGCTTTAATCACTTTACGTCCGTTAGCAGTGGACATTCTTTCGCGAAAACCGTGCTTATTTTTTCTCTTTCTGTTCGACGGTTGAAATGTTCTTTTGCTCATCTTAATTCATTTTTTGGGAGTGCAAAGATAAGTGTTTTTTATATTCTTACAAACAATATTTAAAAAAAGTAATAGCAAATAGCTTAAATTATCACTCTCTGCTATCACAACTCATCTTAACAAGCTGATTAACAGCTTTAAAGTTTAATTACTTTTTTGGTGCGTTTTTCAAAGTATCAACTAAGAAATCCCAGAATTTTTCTACTGATTCGATATTCACTTTTTCGTCTGGTGAATGAGGATTTCTGATGGTTGGTCCGAATGAGATCATATCCCAGTGAGGATAAACTGCTCCAAGGATACCGCACTCTAATCCTGCGTGAATAACTTTCACCTCAGGGATCTTACCATACTTATTGTTATAAGCTTCTTTCATTGCAGCTAGAATTGGAGACGCTACATTTGGTTTCCAACCAGGGTAAGAACCTGAATTCTCAGCTTCACCACCTGCTTCAGTAAAGATCTTAACCATCTCTGCACCTACTCTATCTCTTTCAGAGTCAACAGCACTTCTTTGAAGTGAACATACTTCGATGATTCCGTCTTTAGACTTAACAACTGCTAAGTTTGAAGAAGTTTCAACTACGCCTGGCATATCTTCACTCATCTTCACAACACCATTGATCACATTTGAAAGTGCTTCAAATAGATTAGCTTGAGCTTCAGCATCGATCAATGCTCTTGGCATTTCAGTTACGATAGCTTCTAACTCGATACCTGGGTCATTATCTTTTAATTGTGCTTTTGCATACTCAAGGAATTCAGCTACGAATGCTTTGAAATTCTCAGCTTCAGCAGTAGGAACCACAACAGTTGCAAATGCTTCACGTGGGATCGCATTACGTAAACTACCAGCTTGGATATCAGCTAATCTTAATCCATAACGCTCTGATGCATTAAGCATTAATTTATTCAATAATAAGTTGGCATTTCCTCTACCAAGATTGATATCTAGACCTGAGTGACCACCTTTTAAGCCTGTTAAGCTTAATTTGAATGGAGTCATATCAGCAGGAACTGCTTCTTCTGTATATTTGAAATTAGCGTTTGTATCGATACCACCTGCACAGCCAATATAAAGTTCACCTTCATCTTCAGAATCTAGGTTTAGTAGAATATCTCCATCTAGGTATCCAGCTTTGATTCCATTAGCACCTGTCATACCAGCTTCCTCGTCTGTTGTGATCAAAACCTCAACAGGACCGTGCTCAAGATCTGTAGCAGCAACAACTGCCATACCTGCAGCAACACCAATTGCATTATCAGCTCCTAGAGTAGTACCTTCAGCATGTACCCAACCATCTTCGATATATGTTTTGATCGGATCTTTTAAGAAATCGTGATCAGTATCTGAATTTGCTTGAGGAACCATATCCATATGGCCTTGAAGAATTACTCCTTTACGATCTTCCATACCTGGAGTTGCAGGCTTCTTGATGATCACATTACCAATCTCATCAACAACAGTATCCAGTCCAAGATCTTCACCAAACTTCTTGCAATAAGCTCTGATCTCATCTTCATGTTTTGATGGTCTTGGAATTGCGTTCATCTCTGCAAAATATTTCCAAAGTCCTTCAGGTTTTAAATCTTTGTAAACGTAAGTCATTTAATTGTCCTCCAATATTTTATATAAATCTTAAATTTTTCAGGATTGTAAAAATACAAATTATTTCTAGTCGATTGAATCGTATATAAAAAAGAAAAGGTGCTATTCATTAGCACCTTTTACTTGTTTGTATATTTTTTTATTCAGCTTTAGCGCCTGATGGTAACTCAAGGCCGTAACCCTGACGTTTATCGGCAGTTTTCAGTTTATAAGCAAGGAATATTGAAATGATACCACATCCAACTAAAATTAAGATTGGGATCGTGTAGTCATAATTTGCAGCACCTGCGCGGATCTCATCAATATTCGATCTATTTACATAATCTAATAATGCTCCAATTCCCCAGAAGAACAAACCTAATCCCCAGTTCTGAATTGTAAACATTGATGCATAAGCAGTACCTAATCTCGATTCAGGAACGATCTTCGCCACTGAAGGCCACATAGCAGCAGGAACCAATGAGAAGGCAACTCCCAATGATAATAATCCCGCATATGCTAAATAAACGCTATTAAACAGAGATAAAGAGATATGTGCGAAGATTAATAACAGAGAGCCTAAGATCATTAATGATGCAGCTTTACCTTTCTTATCTACAAAATTACCAAAGATCGGAGTAAATAAGATTGTACCTACTGGTATCAAACTAGCTGTCTTTTGTCCATTTTTGAACCATAATGCTAATTGTTCATTAATACTATATAGATAAGCTAGGAACGCAATAAATACAATACCTATAAATAACCTTCTGTTCTGTTTTTTTGCGATACGACTCGGAATTACTGAAAAACCAATTGCAAACAAGAAGAATAGTACAAAAACACTAGCATTACCTAAGGTTGCACTTCCAAACATCATAATATTTCCTTCAGGAGCTAACTCACTTGTAAAATTGAATTTATTTATCAACATATCAGGAGCATACTGAATGAATGGGAAAACAGCAGCATAAAAAGTAACACATAATAGTGCAATATATAAGAATGAAGAATTTGAAATAAGTTTAAGTAGATCAGAGAATTTAAACTCATCATCGGAAGCTGATTTTTTCTC
>PARP01000013.1 GCA_002711565.1 Bacteroidota bacterium | reverse complement strand
GTTTTCTAATTCAGTTGTCATCTTATCTCCATTAGTAATAAAATAAGGAGACAAGTAACCTCTATCAAATTGCATACCTTCAACAACATCAAGTTCAGTCTCAATACCTTTTGCTTCCTCAACAGTAATGACACCTTCATTGCCAACTTTTTGCATAGCTTTAGAAATCATATTACCGATTTCTTTATCACCGTTTGCTGAAATTGTACCAACTTGAGCAATTTCATCACTATCTTTTACTTTTTTGGCTGACGATATTAGTTTTTGTTTTACATGGTCAACGGCTGAGTCTATTCCTCTCTTAACATCCATTGGATTCATCCCTGCTGTAACGTACTTACAACCTTCTTTTACAATTGCTTGAGCTAAGATCGTGGCTGTAGTTGTCCCGTCCCCAGCTTCATCATTAGTTTTGCTAGCTACTTCTTTAACCATTTGAGCACCCATGTTCTCAACTGGATCTTTAAGTTCAATTTCTTTAGCTACAGATACACCATCTTTAGTGATTGCTGGTGATCCGAAAGATTTTTCAATGATTACATTACGACCTTTTGGTCCTAAAGTAACTTTAACAGCGTTTGATAATTCGTCAACACCTTTTTTAAGTGCTTCTCTCGCTTTAAGATCGAAAATAATATCTTTTGCCATGTCTATATGTTATATTTTATTGTTTACTAATTATTTAATGATCGCAACGATATCTGATTCGCGCATGATAAGGTAATCACCTCCATCTACAGAAATTTCAGTGCCTGCATATTTTCCATAAAGAACAACATCACCTTCTTTAACTGTCATTGGTTCATCCACTTTACCGGGACCTACAGCTACAACTGTTCCTTTTTGTGGTTTTTCTTTGGCGGTATCAGGAATGATAATTCCACCGGCAGTTTTTTCTTCAGCAGCAGCAGATTCTATGATAACGCGATCTGCAAGAGGTTGAATGCTTAATTTTCCCATGTTAATTGTCTTTTATTATATGATTAATTTTTTCGTTTGATGAGTATGCTTTTGCACATTTTATGCCAATGCGAAAAATAAAAAAAATGTCAGACTGTATGTGACAATCTGACATTTTAAAATTCTTATATATTTCTTAGTTACCGTCTTCTTTTGGAGGAGGTGTTTGATAATCCTCAATCGCATTTACTGGAGTTGTATTTTCGATTTGCTCTCTAAGTTCAGTATCTAACTGATTTGCATTTTCATTTCTTGGGATTACGAAAATAGTAGAAAGGCATAATACTAGAAGTACAACAGCTAATGTCCAAGTTGCTTTTTCAAGGAAATCCGCAGTTTTGCGAACGCCCATATATTGATTAGAACCTGAGAAGTTTGCCGCTAAACCACCGCCTTTTGAGTTTTGTACTAATACTACTAATGCAAGTAGGATACAAGTGATAAGAATTAAGACTGATACAAGTATGTATGCTCCCATTGTTTTTTGTTTTTTAGCTTATTAAAGTTCTTTTTCGATTTTTTCAATTTGGCTTGCAAAGTAACTACTTTTTTCTGGAAACTTCAAACTTAATTTGTCATAAATTTTGATCGCCTTTTCCTTATAACCCTGATCATAATATATTTGGGCAAGAGTTTCACTTACTATGTTCTCCTGATCAGTTACACTTTGCTTGGCAAGACTGATTGGATCAAAGAATTGAGAAGCCCCTCTTGTAATACTTGGCTCGGTTGCAATGAATTTGCTGATCAACTCTTCTTTTGTCCGTCCTTTGTTTACTTCATCAAGCTCATTTAATTCAGCTTCCGGGTCTTTTACATCTATTTTGATGCCTTTTTTCTTCTCTTTTTTCGCCTTCTCTAATGCTTCAAGCTTACGTTCAATTCTCTCTTTAAGCTCCTCGATCTTCTTATTCTTCAATACTTCCTCTGCCTGAATTTGTTTATTAATTGCATCATCTACCGGCGAACTATATTCATCCGGAAGATCCATCTGTTCGACTTGCTGACCTAACTGATCAATATGCCACTTTAACATTTTACGATTTCCTACAATGGCTGCAGTTTTACGCAATTGATCATCTAAACGAACATGGTTTTCCAGAAATAGTTTGAGACTTAATAAAAGGTGGACTGATGAACAATATGGATAATCACTAACCAATGCATCCAGATCTTCAACCTTTGCTTGTTGAAGCAAACTCGTATTGGTTAGATAATCTGTATATTGATTCTTATTCATTTTACCAGTTTACAACAGCTTTATTGAATATGTCTTCGATAAGGGCTAGATTGATTTCTTCATGTAAAGCTTCCTGTACATCAAATAAGTCATTATCACTTGGATAATCGGCATGTTGAGTGAAGATGCTTTCGTAATTTTTTTTATCATCAAAATAATTCATGAAACTAACTTCAACTTTAATCGTAAGTCTGTTCAGTGCAGCAGTCTGATTTCCTGTGATCGCAATAGGAGATGTATAATAATCTATGATCGTTCCAGTAATTTCAAGATCTCCGTCTCTTTCTACCAAATCGAGGTTTGTATTAGATGCGAAATAATCTCTAAGGGCATCTGTGAAAACCTGACTTAAAGTAGGTTCAACCAAATCTGAAGTATTGGGGAAGTATCCTATTGAGATGGTTTTAGCTTCAGCAGGAATTGATACACCTGTGAATGAATAGATTCCGCAACCTCCAAAAAGGGTCACTACATAAATAAGTATCAATGTATGCTTAAGCTTTCTCATTATTTGATCTTGTACTCTTTAATTTTCCGATAAAGTGTTCTCTCAGAGATCCCTAGCTCTTCAGCAGCATTTTTTCTACGACCATTATGCTTTTCCAATGCTTTTTTGATCATATCGATCTCTTTATCCTGTAATGATAAAGATTCCTCAAAAACTTCGTGATGTTGGAAAGATTCTTGCTCAGGTTCATCAACCTGTTGGATCTCTATCTTACTCAAAGCATCAGAATTCTCATCGACCTCTTGATAAAGTTGCTTGATAAGAGTAGCATTGTTATTTTGAAGTTCTCCAATGTCTTCATTGCTTTGAAGAATATCCACAACAACCTTTTTTAGATCATTGATATCCTTCTTCATATCGAAAAGAACTTTATATAAAATGTCTCTTTCTGAGAAATCGTTTTTTTCTTCTTCTTTCTTATATAGAACAGGTAAATCTGTACTGATGCCCGCAGGTAAATACTTTTGTAAGGTCAATGCATCTACACTTCTGTTTTGCTCAATAATGGAAAGTTGTTCAGTCATATTTTTCAACTGACGAACATTTCCCTGCCAGCCATATCTATTCAATAACTGAACTGCATCTTGCTCTAACTGTACGACCGGCATACGATATTTTTCAGCAAAATCAGCAGCAAATTTTCTGAATAAAAGATAGATGTCATCTTTTCGCTCCCTTAAAGCAGGAATTTGAATTGGAACCTGATTTAGTCGATAATAGAGATCCTGACGGAATTTGCCTTCTGCAATAGCTTCAGGAATATTCACATTCGTTGCAGCTACAACTCGTACATCTGTCTTGATCACCTTAGAAGAACCAACTTTAATGAATTCGCCGGATTCCAGAACACGTAACAATCGCACTTGTGTCGACATTGGAAGTTCAGCAACTTCATCCAGAAAAATAGTTCCGCCATTACTAACTTCGAAATAACCTTTTCGAGCTTCATGTGCACCTGTGAACGATCCTTTCTCATGGCCAAACAATTCAGAATCGATAGTACCTTCAGGAATAGCACCACAGTTTACGGCTGTGTATGTACCATGCTTTCTGGAGCTGAGTTGATGAATGATCTTTGGAAATACTTCCTTACCTACACCACTTTCACCAGTGATCAACACACTAATATCGGTAGGAGCTACCTGACGAGCAATGTCAATTGCACGATTAAGAGCGGGAGCATTCCCGATAATTCCAAATCTTTGTTTTATTGATTGAACTTCCATATGATAATCTCCGGTAGGTTAACATTCACCGGTTTTTCTCTCTGATTCGTAAAGTTAGAAAAAATATGTTCTTATACCAATCCTTTAGCGGTCAGTACGTAAAGCAAGTCAGAATGTTGCACTATTTACGAATGATGGCATTTAAATTTTGCTCAAATACATACATCATCTTTTTCATAACCTTGTCAACAACCTTATCTGTAAGGGTTTGCTGAGGATCTTGAAGGATAAAATTCAATGCATATGACTTCTTGCCGGCTTCGATTTTATCACCTTCGTAAATGTCAAATAAGGAAACTGATTTAAGTAATTTCTTCTCAGTTTTATAAGCCAGTTTCTCTAATTCCTCGAAACGAACAGTTTTATCAAGCAACATTGCAAGGTCTCTTCTAACCTCAGGGAACTTAGGAATGCTTTGATATTGGATCTTCAGTTTACCTAATAATTTGAAGATAGAATCCCATTTCAATTCAGCATAATAAACATCCTGTTTAATATCAAATGACTTACAAACAGCCTTGGTTAATTGGCCATAAGCAGCGATCACTTTATTGTTTACAAGGATTTGTTGTCCATAACTGAAGTTTGCATTCACTTCATTGTTGAAAGTCATTTGAGTAACTTTTACTCCTAATCTCTTTAATACATTCAATACATTCATCTTTAACTGGATGAAATCTGTTTTCTGAACCGGTTGATACCAATTTTCTTTAGCTGTATTACCGGTAATGAAAATACTCAATTCCTTTGCTTCAGCATATTTCTTTAAAGTATTCTCAGCATCTTCTTTTGATTTGTCCATTGAATAAACAAATCCGAATTCAAAGAAATTAAGATCACTATTCTTACGATTTACATTATAGGCGATCGATTCTAAACCACCAAACATCAAGCTTTGACGCATTACATTCAGCTCCTGACTTAATGGATTAAGCATTGGAACATTATGCTCAGCATTATATACTTCGCTACGCTCAGTATAAGATGAACTTGTTAAAGAATTGTTAATGATCTCAGCGAAATTGTTGTTTGCGAGATAATCAGCAATCATGTTTTGCACCTGTTCTTTGTCAGGTTGCTGAGAATATGAGATTGATGAACGTAAACTCTCATCAAAATCAATATTATTATAACCATAAACTCTTAAGATCTCTTCAATGATATCTGCCTCGCGCGTAACATCAACTTTGAATGTAGGAACTAATAATCGTAGTCCTTCTTCCGTTGATTCTAAAACCTCAACTTCAAGATCTTTAAGAATAGTTTGGATCGTATCTCTTTCGATTGATTTACCGATCAAGCGATCAACATTCTTATAGCTTACTTCAACTTCCCAAGGCTTGATCTCTTCAGGATAAACATCAATGATCTCACTTGTGATCTCACCACCAGCTAATTCTTTGATCAGCATTGCTGCACGTTTAAGAGCAAAAACAGTCATATTCGGATCAGCTCCACGCTCAAAACGGAAAGAAGCATCTGTTTGTAATCCGTGATATTTTGCAGTCTTACGAATTGTTGCAGGATCGAAATAAGCACTTTCCAGGAAGATGTTCTTTGTATCATCTTTTACTCCTGAATTAATACCACCAAATACACCACCGATACACATACCTTTTTCTGCATCACAGATCATCAGATCATTTTCTGTTAATTCTCGTTCGATCTCATCTAGAGTAGTGAATTTAGTTCCTTTTGGCATTTTGCGGATTACCGCTTTTCCACCTTCAATTTTATCTGCATTGAATGCATGTAAAGGATGACCGGTTTCGTGAAGAACGAAATTGGTGATATCCACAATATTATTGATTGGACGAACGCCAATTGCTTTAAGAAGGTTTTGCATCCATTCAGGAGATTCTTTAACCTCAATTCCTGAAATTGTTAGTGCAGAATATCTCGGACAAGCATCCACATCTACGATCTCAACAGGAATTGTTAAGTTGGTATTGTCAACTTTGAATTCTTCAACTGAAGGAAGCTTTAATGAAGTTTTCTTTTCAGGGTAGAATTGATTGATCACAGCAACAACATCTCTCGCCGAACCAATATGTGATGTTGCATCTGCACGGTTTGGTGTTAAACCAATCTCAAATACATAATCATCCTCTACTTTGAAATATTCTTTAGCTGGCATTCCGATTTGAGCATCTTCACCTAAAACCATGATCCCATCATGAGAAGTTCCTAATCCAAGCTCATCTTCAGCACAGATCATCCCTTGAGATAATTCACCACGGATCTTTGATTTCTTGATTTGAAATGAATCATCTCCAGAATAAAGAATTGCACCTACAGTTGCAACAGGAACACGTTGTCCAGCAGCTACATTTGGAGCACCACAAACGATGCTTAATAATTCTTCCGCTCCAACATCTACTGTTGTGCAAGTAAGCTTATCAGCATTGGGATGTTTTTCGGCAGTTTTTATTTCTCCAATCACAATTCCTTCCAATCCGCCTTTAATGGATTGAACTTTCTCCAAACCCTCTACTTCAAGGCCACAATCGGTAAGTAAAACAGATAATTCTTCAGGTGCGATATCAAAATCAACGTAACGTTTTAACCAGCTATACGAAATCTTCATTTTAAAATTTTGTTTTAGGAGGACAAAAGTAGTGAAAATCTCGCTTTTTTAACTAATTAAACCCCAATCAGGTTTGTTTTTGAACTGTTCGATGAGTTGAGTGCGAAGTTTCGCATTTTTAGGGAGTTCCAGTTTCTGGTCTTCGGTAAGGATCTCGGTTGCCAGATTACGGGCATATTTAAGGATTTTCTCGTCTTTAACAATGTCTGCTATATGAAGATCCAACACACCACTTTGTTGAGTCCCTTGCATGTCCCCGGGTCCTCTTAGTTTGAGATCTGCTTCGGCTATTTCAAATCCATCCGTTGTTCTCACCATGGTTTCCATGCGCTTCTTGCCATCAGAAGTGAGCTTTACATCAGACATTAAAATACAATAAGATTGTTCGGCACCACGACCTACACGTCCACGTAATTGATGTAATTGCGAGAGTCCAAATCGCTCTGCGTTCTCAATGACCATCACGCTGGCATTAGGAACATCAATTCCAACTTCAATTACGGTTGTGGAAACCATAATCTGCGTTTCACCTTTGATGAACCTCTGCATTTCATATTCCTTTTCAGGAGCTTTCATCTTACCATGAACCACACTTACTGCATAATCAGGCAAAGGAAATGCTCTGCTGATACTTTCATAGCCATCCTGCAGATCTTTTAGATCCAGCTTTTCAGATTCCTTGATCAATGGATAAACGATATAGATCTGTCTGCCCTGTTTGATCTGATCCCGCATAAAACCAAATAGTTTTAATCGCTTTGAATCATAATAATGAGCTGTTTTTATTGGCTTTCTTCCCGGAGGTAATTCATCAATAATTGAAAGATCCAGATCGCCATAAAGAGTCATGGCTAATGTTCTTGGAATAGGCGTGGCTGTCATAACCAAAACATGAGGAGGGATGGTGTTTTTTTTCCACATTTTGGCACGCTGAGCAACTCCAAATCGGTGTTGTTCATCAATTACTACTAAACCTAGGTTCTTGAATTGAACTGTATCTTCAATTAAGGCATGAGTTCCGATCAATATTTTTAGTTCACCACTTAAAAGATCGGCATGGATCACTTTTCTGGCGGCAGCTTTTGTAGAACCGGTCAGTAATTCAGCTTTAATATTTAAGCCTTCCAAAAACTTGACGATGGTTTTGAAATGTTGGTTCGCCAAAACTTCTGTTGGTGCCATTAAACAGGTCTGAAATCCATTGTCAATGGCAATGAGCATATTCATTAAAGCAACCAAAGTTTTTCCACTTCCTACATCACCCTGTAGCAATCTGTTCATCTGTTTCCCAGAGCCCATATCCTTGCGGATCTCTTTGATCACCCGTTTCTGAGCTCCGGTTAATTCAAAAGGTAATTTTTCCTGAAAGAATCGATTTAAATGCTCACCAACAGTTGAGAAATTATGTCCTTTGCTTTTCTCAAAACGATTGATCTTATGTTGTAATAATCGAAGTTGTATGTAAAAGAGTTCTTCAAACTTCAGTCTTGCTTTTGCCTTTTGGAGAATCTCGGTATTCTTTGGGAAATGAATGTTTAAAACAGCTTCCTCTTTTGGGATAAGTTTTAGCTTCTGAATGATCTCTTCACTTAAAGTTTCCTTGATCTCTCCAACACTTCTTAGTGCTAATGCTTTGGTGAGTTTGCCAATAGCTTTATTCCCCAGTCCTCGTGAAGAAAGCTTTTCTGTGGAGCTATAGAATGGTTGCAGTGTTTCACTAAGACTTTCATCTTCACTTCCAACAGCTTCAACTTCTGGATGTGCGATATTGTATTTATTATTGAAGACGGAAGGCTTGCCGAAAACTACATATTCAACATCCGGTTTAAACTTATCCTGCACCCATTTGATCCCTTGAAACCATAATAATTCAATAGTTCCAGTTCCATCACTGAATTTTGCACTTAATCTTCTGCCACGTTTTTGTCCGACAATTTGTGCTCCGGAAATATATCCCTTAAGCTGAATATATGCTGAATCACTATTGATCTCATTGATTTTAAAAAACTTGGAGCGATCAATATATCGATACGGATAATAGGTAAGAAGCTGATCAAAAGTGAAAATCCCCAATTCCTTACGCAATAATTCCCCGCGTTTCGGACCAACGCCCTTTAGGTATTCGATAGGTGTTTTGAGGAAGTTGTAACTCATACTGGGTATAGAAATTGAATTGTAAAAATAGTTATTTCAGTGCCAAAAAAAAACATTAGGATAGTTTGATGAAACAAGATTTGATGAGATATTGGGTGAAAGACCTTTAATTGAAGGCACTTCGACTCTCCCGCGTTTCGCGGGATCGCTCAGTGACCTTTTACTCATCTAAAGTCTATGGTAATAGGTCCCTGAGCAAAGTAAAAATTGACCAGCAATTTTTACGCAGTCGAAGGGCAGTGAGATTCAAGGATTAACGATTACAGATTGGCGTCTTCACCTATAACGTAAAACCAATTAGTTTACTAGTAAATAAAAAGGTGAAACTAAATCTCCCAATCTAATCTCACCCAATCTGATATCTTCAAATCAAAATCTGATTTCTGCTTTCGAAAATCTGCTTTCTGCTTTCTAAAACTCCCAAAGGCTTTGCTCGAAGTTGAAGAGGTTGTTTTTAATTCGTTCTGCTTCGAAGAGTGCATCAATTCCTGTTAGGTATTCAGCTATTCTACGATCGTATACATTTGATTCTTTATAGATATAGCTCGAGAACATTCGCTTCCAGAATACTTCGTCATAGGTTCTTCTTTCAGCGTCATTAAATCTATTATAGATTTGAGCTTTTGCCAATACATTTCTGGCTTCAGGGAAATAGATCCAGAATAATGGTTCAGGTACTTCCTCACCATCACGATCGCGGATGATCACCGGACAAAGTCCAATAATTCTAACCATCATTTCTGATCGTTGCTTATCGAAATACCAGTCTTCTTTAATTCTTAATTGTAATACCGCTGCCGGATCGAATTCTTTATAGATTACAGTATCATACTGGTCGTAAGGAGGATACGGTCTTTGTAATGTTCTGTGAATTGTGTCGGTTTGTCGGTTTACCACCTCCCAATACGACATAGGAGCCAGAAATTCATCGGTAGCTGAAATATCGTAGGCAGTAATCTCTCCGGTTTTAAGAGCATCCATAATGATCTGGATAAAACTTCTCCAATTCCCCTGAGGTTCCATTGGAAAGTAGAAAGGTTGATTCATTTTCTCGCGAAAATCGACCACTCTCCAAATTCTCTTTTGCCACATTACATCAGCTCGGCGTAAAGATGAATAAGGGATTGGTTTTTTGTTGGTCAAACCGTCATCTTTATACAAACCATTTTGTGGTGCTTCATTGATCTGCTGGGCAGAAGATGGCTTCATCCCTAGTCCAATGAAAACTGCACAAATAAGTACAAAAAATATCTTCTTCATACGTCCTCCTTATTATTAATTTATCGTTAAGCTAATTGGGTTTAAAGTTCTGGTGATCCCATCAGGTCCTGTAGCCTGAATGTTCTCAAGGAAGAACTTTTGTCCACGTCTAGCATTACGTATCATATTTAACATATCCGGTGTAAATCGGTTCCCTCTGGTGTTTTTTGGAATCCAGTCACCATTGATGATGGTACCCATCGTAAATGAGTTTACTGTAAAATGTAAATCAAATTGAAAATCTTTCATCACCGGAATTACAGCACCTGCCGCAAGCATGGTATTCTTATCGATATTACCTGCTTTGATGCCTGCTACTTCCGCAACAGGATCAGGTAAACGCTTCACACGAAAATCCTGACTTCCAATATTGATCATTCTGCCTTCATATCTTGCTCTTGCATTGATAGTCGTTGATCTAACATCACGATCTGTAATTTTCACAACCCATCCACCATCTGCTGTTTCATTCAAATCTCCAACGGTTATTTCAGGTCTAATGTTCTCGTCAGCAATACCAGGTGCTGAAATTGATACAGGATTGTCAATTCCAATATAGAAAACATTCATTTTAGTTGCAGCAACTGTTAAACTTGGAGGTGCTACGATATATGAATTTTTAAAATGATAGTTTTTAACCTCACCTGCAGGATTTGTTACTCGAACAATTCCAGCGTACTTATAAGTACCTTGACGGTTAGCTCTAAACTTAAGCTTAGATCCTCTTGACTCACCATTGAGTTTTGTAGCTCTTGAAAAGTTTGCTTCAGTAATTGAATCCACTCCCTCTAAAACATATATTTCAGGTTCTTGTTTTGTGTCATAAGCTGCAACCAGAATGTCTGCTTCATATTCCTGACCTTCCAGGATATAGGTGTTCTTTGGAATCACTCTTGCCGTAATTGCATCGAACTTAAAATCTTCAGCTGTTACGGAAGAGAACAAATAAGTCACAACATCTAGCTCTGCGCTCTTAACTTCACCGATCAATTTATTTAATACAGTGATGTCTGAAGCGAGAATCTTATTTTGGAAGAAATACTGCATCCAAGTAAGTCTTTTGCCATCAGAATCATAATAAGGTCCTTCAGTGATCAATCCCAATCGATCACTTTCATTACCTTCATTCATGTATGCAAGCATATCTGTTCTAAAAGCGTCAATGGCTCTTTTGAGATCACCTGAGCGACCGTTTGTGCCATCCGTTGAGCGTTCAAAAAAGAATCTTGTTGGTTCGGTATAGCTGTCCTTGAATTTAAGATCAGCCAGTGGAGTTGACTTTGCTTGTTCAACAGTTTTGACCTTATTCTCTGTAGTAATGATCAATTGATATTTAATGCTATCAATATAATTTACTAAATGCTTAGTAAGTTGTTTTACTTCTTGTGCCTTGCTGTAAAACTCTTCTACTTTATTCTCATTTAAATCATATTGAAAATCAAAATCTGCATAAACATCTTCAATTTTAGCAGAGAAATTCTCGTTGGTATCTTCCATGCTCTCATTTACTACAATGAATGAATCGAGCATTTGCTTCGAAACATTCAGAGCAAGCAAAGCTGTGAGCACGAGATACATCATCGCGATCATTTTCTGCCTTGGGGTTTCCTTATATGATGCCATAATTAAATCTTAGCTGGTTTTACTTATTGACATTCATTGCGGAAAGCATATTCTCATATACTTTGTTCAGAGCAGCCATTTTCTCATTCAGCTGATCCATATTGTTTTTATATTCTACCATCTGACTTGTAGAGTCATTCAGATTTCTCATGAAATGATTTATGGTCTCATGTAATTGAGCTGTAGATTCAACTTGTTGGTTAGAATCAACAAGTTGTTTTTCATAAAGTCTGTTTAGAGAAGCCATGGAATCAGCGATCTTGCTTACTTGTTCAGCAAAATCATTACTTGCAACTGCTGCATTGGTGATATCAGATAATTGCTCGGTATGTTTGCTGAATCTTTCCAAACCACGTCCTAAATGATCGATCATTTGAGAATCGATATTTGCATTGGTAAGCATGTCGTCAAGTTTAGCTGTAGCTCTTTCGGTAGGTTTATTACCATTCTCGGTACCATGATAGCTATTATAAAGTTCAGGATAAACCAAACTCCAATCAGGATCAGTGTAAGGTGTTTCGAATGCTGAGAAGAAGAAGATCAAAGCTTCAACTCCCAAACCAACGATCAATAAATAATCAGCATTTGGCCAGTGTACCAGTTTAAATAAAACACCGATGATAACTACTGATGCTCCCCACCCATATAATCGGGCCATGAAGTTTTTGAATTTCCGATTTTTAGCTAATGTGTATAATCCCATGATTTCTTATATGATAATTTTATTAATATACGTTTGATGCTTTGGCAGGATTATCGCGTTGATCTCTTCCAAGATATGGCTGAATACAACGGAATCCGATATAGCTTTTTGCAGTATCCTGAAACTCGTAGGTACGAGTAGATACTCTTAGATAATATGAAATGTCTTTCCATGAACCACCTTTGATCACCTTGCGTTTCATTTCAGGAGGATCGTCCGGTTGTGCATTATAGGTGTAATTCGGATTCATATCCCAAGTGAAGTTCGATGATGCAGGGTCATAAGCAGTGTTTGTCCATTCGGCTACATTACCCGACATATCATATAGACCCCAATCATTTGGAGGATAATGCCCAACAATTACTGTTCTTAAACCACCATCTTCAACATAATTTCCTCTGAGAGGTTTAAAGTTTGCCAGGAAGCAACCTTTTTCATTTCGGGTATAAGGGCCACCCCATGGATAGGTAGTTAGCGCGTGTCCGCCTCTTGCTGCCCATTCCCATTCAGCTTCAGTAGGAAGTCTGAATTCAGCCTGAGCAACTTCACCTTTTCTTCGCATTAACTCACGATTCAGAAGTTCAGTTCTCCAAACACAGAACGCTTTTGCCTGATTCCAGTTTACACCAACTACAGGATAGTGATCATAAGCAGGATGCCAGAAATATTTTTCGGTTAATGGGTCGTTGAATGAATATGCATAATCGTAGATCCAGCATAATGTATCCGGATATACATTGATGGTTTCACGTCTAACAAATGCTGAACGATCACGTAAGCCTTGCGGTCTGTTTGCCAATCCTGCATCCAAAAAGTTTGCAGGTTGAGAGAAATCTTTCTTGGCTGCTGCCTGAAGATCTATCCAATAATACTCGTAATTCAGTTTACGAGGATCCAATTGTTTTTTTCTGAAGTATCTTTCATGCTCAGGAAGGAACATCTCTTCCAATGCATCCCGAACCTCCTGATCTTCACTTTGCCATTCGATCTCTTCTGCCCAATTCAGAAGTGGCGGATCATAAACCTCACCGGTTCTTTCATTTTCTTCGATCAGATATTCTTCCGGACGAACTTCACCGAGAATAGTTCTGGCAATAGAGTCTCTTACCCAATGAACGAATTGTCTGTATTCGTTATTGGTGATCTCTGTTTCATCCATAAAAAATGCTGAAACCGAAATGGTTTTCGTTTGTGTAACATTGGATTTTGTGATGTCTTCACTACCTCCGCCCATCGTATAACTTCCCTGTGGGATAAAAACCATCCCATAAGGGTCGGGCTGGTAGAATGCTTTCGCTCTTCTGTTGACACCAATAAGTTCACCATTGCCTGATCCTCCGGCGCTTCCGCAAGATGCCAGGAAAAGTAAACCTAAAAAGTACAGTACCGTGTTTCTCATCTTAAGTATTTCCAACTTTTACGTGATATTTTTCTTTATGTTCAAAAAAACTGCATAAAGGTAATAAAACCCTATAAAAATCTAGTGTTTCTATAGGATTCCGTTTTGGCTCTTCCCATCCATTTAAACCTATAGGTTAGGATGATCTCATGACTACCACTTCTATTGATTTGAGAAAGAGGTAAATCGTAAGCATAACCAATTCTTAAACTTTTATGCATAAATCCAAGGATAACACCAAAAGCATCACCGCTTTGGACATTATAAGTAACGCCTCCCCAGAACTTATTATTGTATGTAACTAATCCGCTTAAGGATATTTGTGTTTGAACCAAATTTGATCTGATCATTACTGAAGGAGTAACTCTCATTAGTGGTGCTGATGGAATTCTTAAATGGATGCCACCCATTGCATAGAGTGTTCTGTCGTTAACGGGAGTAGCATCACTTCCATCTGTATAAGCACTTCCTTTGGCTTCCAGAATATTGATCGCAGAAGCTCCAAAGTAATACCGGTCCTCCTTTTCGTAGAATACTCCCAATCCAAAATCTNTTNCGATNTAGGATGAATTCTCTCCTGTCTGACCAATAACAGGATCACTAGGATCCAAAGGTTTGAATTTATTGAAATCGATCTTTCGATTTGTGAAATTTACTTGTAAACCTACATTCAAGGTTCCATTTCTGAGTTCATAGGAAAATGCTCCACCAAGATTTACTCTGATATCTGAGAAATATCCGATCTTATCCTGAATGATACTGCCTCCAACACCACCATTTAAGAACTCTACCGGAGTTTGTATTCCAACGGCCAAAGTGCTTGGTCCGATCCTGTTTCCATCGCTATCTTTTAATCCCGCCCATTGCTCTCTTACAACCGCAAAAGCCAAAATATCATCAGTCGCTGCATGATAGGCAGGGTTGAATAAGCCATATGTAAACATGTTTTGTGTGAACATAGGCATTTGCTGCGCATTTACAGATGTGAAAATGAGGCAAATAGGGAGTAATATTAAAAACTTTGGAAAACGCATTGTTTGTATAGCGATACTAAGCTAAAATAGTAAATAAATGATCGGTTCTTTAAGATTATTTCAATAACGCATTAACATCTATTAAAGTATTCCGTAATTAAAAAAAGTGTAACCCTCGATTTTAAGAATATTTTCTGGTCGTAATTTGAGGTTGACCTGCTTGTTATCTTGTGTTAGTTTTGTAAGAGATTGTAAATCAGATGTTAATGCTCAAAAATAAATATTGATAAAATGCTTGTTCATATTGAGTAAAAATATACATTTGCGAAATTTTTTAACAGACTGAAAATTCTAGGATTATGGCATTCATTCAGAAAGAGAAAGTATTTTCTAAAAAGTGGTTGATCAATTATGCATTGATCGTTATTGGGTCATTTATTATGGCCGCTGGATTCGTGTTCTTCGTAACTCCATACAAATTAGTTCCGGGTGGCGTTTATGGTATCTCTATCGTTTTACACCATTTATTTGACACACCTGTAGGTTGGATCGCATTATGTTTTGATATTCCTCTCACATTAATTGGAATTAAAGTACTCGGACCAAGGTTCGGTGCTAAAACTGTTGTTGGATTCTTCCTAACTGCAATTTGGGTTGAGACGATCACCTATTTCTATGGACATGAACCTTTAGTTCAAGGTGATGCATTATTATCTTCAATATTTGGAGGTGTTTTCATTGGGTTCGGATTAGGATTGATCTTTAAAGCTAAAGCTACATCCGGTGGTTCCGATATTATTGCGATGATCATCAGTAAATACACTAAACTTCCATTAGGACAGCTTATGATCTTTGTAGATTCGATGATCGTTTTAGTTGGTTTGATCGCATTCCAGGATTGGAAGATCCCATTGTACTCACTGATCGTGATCTTCATTACTGGTAAAGTTATTGATATCGTACTTCAGGGTATTAGTTATGATAAGACCTTATTTATTATATCTGATAAATATGATGAGATCCGTGATAAGATCATTAATGACCTGAATCGTGGAGGTACCTTTATTAAGGGTCAAGGTATGTATAACAACTCAGAAAAAACGTTGATCTATACCGTTGTGAACAGAAGAGAGTTAGCAATGCTTCAGGATTTTATCAATAAAGTAGATCCAAAAGCTTTCATGACCGTTGTTAATGCAAATGAGATCGTTGGTAATGGTTTTAAATCTTTGAATGACGTAGATTCAGAGTATTAAAATCAAAAGATTTTAGAAGTTAGACAATAGACTTTAGATAGTTTAAAGCTGTAATGGGACGACTTCCTCTTGAGGATGTCGTCCCATTTCTTTAAGAGTTATACTTACAACATACATAGTTTAAAATTATTTAGGTTGACTACCTTTTCTTTGAAAATGGTTGTCAACCTAATATAATCTTAAATACCAACAGCTAACTGCCAATAGCCAATAGCAAAAAGCGAAGCTTTTCTTTATTGATTTTAAATTAGGCTTGGTTGATTTTTTTTGAATAAAGTGAAAGATTTTTAATTAATATTGCATCGAATTGTAAATAAAAACATATCGTTACTATCTTATTTAAAAAGAATTGATTATGAAGAAGATGAAACAGTTAAGTCTTAATTTTTTATGGGCATTTTTGATCACAATTGTTTTAGTTGGATGCGGACAATCGAAAGAGAATAATAAATTAGTCATCTTCCATGCCGGAAGTTTATCGGTTCCATTTAAGCAATTATCAGAAGCTTTTATTGCTGAAAATCCGGGTGTTGAAATCTTAAGAGAATCTGCAGGAAGTAGAAAATGTGCTAGAAAGATCACTGATCTTCAAAAAGATTGTGATATTATGGCTTCTGCCGACTATACTGTAATTGATCAATTATTAATTCCTGACCATACAGATTGGAATATCAAATTCGCAAGTAACGAAATGGTGATCGTTTATACCGAGCATTCTGCATGTAGTGAGTTGATCGATAGCGAGAATTNGTATAAAGCATTAATGAGAGATGACGTTACTTTTGGAAGATCCGATCCGAATGCCGATCCATGTGGTTATAGAACTGTACTAGTTTCAAAACTGGCTGAAATGCATTATGGAGTCGAAGGTCTAGCTGAAGATCTAATGGGTAAAGACCAAAAATATATCCGTCCGAAAGAAACTGATCTTCTAGCATTATTAGAGTCGGGAGAACTTGATTATGTATTTATCTATCGTTCGGTAGCAGAACAGCACCACCTTAAATATGTAACATTACCAGACATGATCAATCTGAAAAAGCCTGAGCATCGTGACTTCTACGCGCAAGCAACAGTGGATATCAGTGGTAAAAAACCAGGTGAGTTCATTACAAAGAAAGGTGAACCTATGGTTTATGGATTAACGGTTATCAATGATGCTCCAAACAAAGATCTTGCTATCAAATTTGTAGACTTTGTGTTAAGTGATAAAGGTATGGCGATCATGGAAGCTAATGGACAACCATCTATGGTTCCTTCGAAGTCGGAGACCTATAATGCGATCCCAAATACATTAAAGAAATACGCTAATCAGTAAAATCTTCTAAATTTGCAGAGGAAAATTACTGATATGACAAGAACAGATCCTTTTGCTTTAGTCCTGACCTTTCTTGGTGGATTGGTGTTATTGTTTATTATAGCTCCACTACTCTCCATGTTTTTTGGTACACCTTTAAATGATGTGTTTGCTACGGCAGGGGAGAAGGAAGTTCTGGATAGCATTTGGCTGACATTAGTTGCATCATTCGGAGGGACCTTATTTTTCGCTTTTTTGGTCATCCCATTAGCATATATTTTAGCGAGAAAAGATTTCCCCGGTAAGAGAATTGTGAATGGAATTATCGACATTCCAATAGTTATTCCTCATACCGCTGCAGGAATTGCAGTCTTGGGATTTGTTTCCAGAGATACAGCAATCGGTCAAGTTGCATCAAGTTTAGGCTTTGAATTTGTAGGGCACCCAACCGGAATAGCATTAGCTATGGCCTTCGTTAGTGTACCGTTTCTGATCAATGCTGCCAGAGATGGATTTAGTGCAGTTCCTGTAAGATTAGAGCAAGCTGCATATAATTTAGGTGCGAATCCGTTTAGAGTATTTTTCACGATCTCAATTCCACTTGCATGGAGACATATACTATCTGGATTCATCATGATGTTCGCAAGAGGGCTGAGTGAATTTGGCGCCGTTGTGATCATTGCTTATCATCCTATCACAGCACCTGTAATGATCTATGAAAGATTTACTTCTTTCGGATTAAAATACGCAAAACCGGTAGCTGTGATCTTTATTTTAGTTTGTTTGGTATTCTTCCTTTTATTGAGAATGCTTACTCGAGCTAAGAAAGAAACCGTTGTTAAGAATACCAGTGTTAAAAATATCCAGTAATGCTTGAATTAGAGAACATAAACGTACACTTAGGAGATTTTGCCCTGAAAGATGTAAGCCTTTTCGTTGAGAAAGGTGAGTATTATGTGATCCTCGGTTTGAGTGGCGCCGGAAAATCTATAATGCTTGAGGCGATCGCCGGAATGCATCAAACAGATTCAGGAAGGATCATCCTGGATAAAAATGATATTACAAACAAGAAGATCCAACATCGTGATGTGGGTTATGTTTTCCAGGATCATGCAGTTTTCCCACACTTGAAGGTTCATCAGAATATTGCATATTCGATCAAGAATAAATTTCCAAAAGAAGAAGTTAAAAGAAAGGTAGAGGAGATTGCGGAAAAGGTAAATGTATCGCATTTGCTTCATCGTGATCCTAAAACTTTATCAGGTGGAGAATCACAACGTGTAGCTTTGGCCAGAACATTGGTTAGAGATCCAAAGATCCTGATGTTGGATGAACCGTTCGCTTCTTTGGATGTACAACTAAGAGATGATCTAAGAGCCTTATTAAGAAATCTGAATCGAGAAGGACAAACGATCATTCATGTGACACATGATTATGAAGAGGCAATATCTTTAGCTCAGAAACTTGCCATATTCCAGAATGGAAAGTTGATTCAGCAAGGCACCCCGAAAGAAGTATTCGCAAATCCTGCATCCCAATTTGTAGCTAGATTTAGAGGGATCAGAAATTTCTTTACTTCCGAACTTAAAGAAGTGGATGTTGCTATTACAGATACCAATGCTAAGGTGAAAATTTTACCTCAGGAAGAACTCTCCAAAGGTTATGTTATGCTGAAAAGTCAGGATATCATTTTATCTAAAGAAGAAGATGGAACAAGTATGGCCAACCATTACAAAGGTGTTGTAACTGATATCGTTCCAAGTTTCAAAGGAAATGAGGTTGTTGTAGATGCAGATTTGAGATTAACCGCATTTATTACCCACCAATCATTAAAAAACCTCGAACTCAAACTGGGAGACGAGGTTTGGGCAGCCTTTAAAGCTTCGGCTGTAAATTTTATAAAGAGTGAAAATCCTATTTAAATAGTTTTAGGATATCATTTCCATTTGCGAAGATCAATAGTCCGAACAAAATTATCATTCCAACCATTTGAGCATACTCCATAAATTTGTCATTAGGCTTTCTGCCACTAATGATCTCATATAATAAGAACATGGTATGCCCACCATCAAGTGCAGGAATCGGTAAAACATTCAAGATTGCAAGCATAATNGATAATAATGCTGTTAACCTCCAGAAGGCATGCCAGTCCCAAACTTTAGGGAAGATGCTTCCAATTGTAATAAATCCACCAACACTTTCATATGCTTTTACTTCTGGTGAGAAGATCAACTTTAACTGTTTAAAATAGTTTCCGATCTCTATATATGCTAAAGAGCAACCTTTAGGAATTGCTTCGAAGAATCCGTAAGATTTCTCAGAATAGTTGAAGTAATGATCTCCTGCTAATGGGAAAACTCCCATTTTACCTTGATCAGATAAAGTAACATTCATGGCAAGGGTATCCTGACCTCTTAAAACATTTACTACAACTGTTTCATTAGGCATGCTTGTAACTTCTCTGAAGATCTCACTAAAATATGTAAGTGGTTTATCATTAATTCCTATGATCTGATCTTCTAATTGCATCCCTGCTGCTTCAGCTGGAGAGTCTTTTGTAAATCTTCCTGCTTTGAAAGGTATTCTATAAGTTATGAATCTTGGAGATTTTTGCTTAATGAATTTCCCGATAAACCCTTCAGGGATCACAACATCCATTTCTTTATTATCACGTATGACCTGAACAGTTTTAGCATTATTTAAAATGAGGGTGATCGGAATCTTATGAAACTCTTCAATAGCTTTATTATCGATCGATAAGATCTTATCTCCATCTTGTAATCCCATTTCCAATGCAATAGAATCACAGGCAATACCATATTTATTGGCTTCAGTAGTAGGAAGATATTCTTCACCCCATACCATTAGCATAACCATATAAATTGCCGCTGCGAGGATAACATTAACCATTACACCACCTAACATGATGATCAATCTTTGCCATGCCGGTTTAGATCTGAACTCATAAGATTTAGGAGGAAGCTTCATTTGTTCTTTATCCATCGACTCATCGATCATTCCGGAGATCTTTACATAACCTCCTAATGGTAACCAACCCATTCCATATTCTGTATCACCTCTTTTGATCTTAAATAGTGAAAACCATGGATTGAAGAATAAATAGAACTTCTCAACGCGTGTTTTGAAAACTCTTGCAGCTACAAAATGTCCCAGTTCATGAAAAACAACCAGGATCGATAAGCTTAATAGTAATTGAAGTATTTGTACTAATACACTCATGTATTATGATTTTTTTAATTTATGATTTTGCTAATTCTTGTGCCAATTTTCGAGCTTCTTTATCTGTTGAAACTAGATCTTCGTAAGAAGGATCTTTAATATGACTCATTTTAGTCATACATTTCTCAATGATCTCAGGCATCTCGGTAAATCCTACCTTATCCTTTAAAAACAAAGAAACTACCAGCTCATTGGCAGCATTTAAAATACACGGCATGTTACCTCCCTGTCGGAGCGCTTCATAAGCCAGTGCAAGATTACGAAAATTTTTCAAATCAGGACTTTCAAAAGTTAACTCAGGATAATCCATGAAATTAAACCTTGGAAATTCTGTTTTGATGCGATCAGGATAAGTTAATGCATATTGAATAGGAAGCTTCATATCCGGCAATCCCATCTGAGCTTTCATGGAACCATCTGAGAACTGAGCGATCGAGTGAATGATCGACTGCGGATGAATGATCACATCGATCTGATCTGCATCAAGGTCGAATAACCATTTGGCTTCGATTACTTCAAGTCCTTTATTCATCAAACTTGCTGAATCTATAGTGATCTTACAACCCATTTCCCAATTAGGATGTTTTAGTGCCGCTTCTTTTTTGACGTTCTTTAAAAAACTTAGATCCTTACCTCTGAATGGGCCTCCGGAAGCAGTCAAATAAACCTTTTCAATTTCATTTTNGAATTCTCCTGTCAAACATTGAAAGATCGCTGAATGCTCTGAGTCAATAGGAATAATACTTGACTTCGAAGTTTTTAAAAGATCTTGGATTAAAGCACCACCAACAACCAAAGTCTCTTTATTCGCCAATCCGATCTGCTTATTCGAATTGATAGCCTGGATCGTTGGCTTTAAACCAGCATATCCAACCAATGCCATGATCACCTGATCGATGCTTTCCATTTCAACGATCTGAGAAAGTGATTCTTCACCTCCATAAACTTGAATGTCGTGAGGATCGAGTGCATCAAATACTTTCTCATATAATCGATCATTAGAGATCACAACTGCTTTGGGTTTGTGTTCTATTGCTTGCTCGATCAATAAGTTTGCATTGTTCTGTGCGGTGATCACTTCTAAACTGAATCGGTCAGGGTTGTTTTTTATAACTTCCAGCGATTGCGTCCCAATAGATCCGGTTGAGCCTAATACAGCTATTCGTTTCTTCATCAAATATGCGCTAAAATGTCATGTAATTTAAAGGGTTCACAGGTGTTCCATTATGCCATAACTCAAAATGAAGATGTGGTCCGGTTGTGAGTTCTCCGGATTCACCAATAATGGCGATAGGATCTCCTGCTTTTACATAATTCCCTGCTTTTTTGAGTAATGCGGAATTATGTTTATATACGGAAATAATATTTCGTGTATGTTGGATCGCAATAACATGTCCAGTTTCCACCGTCCAGTCTGCGAATATAACCGTTCCATCAAGTGTAGCTTTAATGGTTTCATTCTTCTTGGCTACGATATCAACTCCATAATGATTCTCCGCCAGACTAAAGTTGGTCGTAACGATCCCTTTTAGTGGGGTGAAGCAAGTGATGTTTCCGCCTTTATCAGCATAAAGCTCACCATCTTCATTAAAATAGAGATCAAAACGATTTTGATTTTCATATTGTGCTCTTAATGCAGAATCTTCAGCTGATGCATCTAAAGCCAGAGTGTCATAGTTGATACTGCTATCCTGCATTTGAGGAATTGAATCATTGATCGGTTTACCTTCAAGGATGCTTCTTACTGTACGCATATAAAGATCTTGCTGACGAAATGCCGCTTCCAGAGAATCGGCCTTTGTACTCAATCGATAAACGTTTTGTTGTAATCCAACATCAGTATAACCCGGAATATATTCTTTAAGAGGGGTGAAGGCGATCAAAAGTGTAGTCAATACGATCAAAACAATACTAAGAGTACCTAAAGCGATAAAAACATTTAAACGAGTAAGTCTGAATGATAGGCGTTCTTCAAATGTTGTATCATTCATGATTACCAAACGGTATTTATCACGTAATTTATGATACCATTTATCTTTATTTTGCTCGTCTTTTTTTGTGTTGATCATAATTCGGATTCAAAGATACTAAAATGTCGCTTCGAAGATCATTGGAGTCATTAATTGAATTCTTAAAATATGTTATAATATCACTCAGGATTGTAAAATAAAATTAAGATATTGCAGTTATAGACTCAGAAAACTTCATGAAGATCCGTATTAAACATATCATTCGTGTATTCAGTATTTTAACTGTTTTGTTGATTCTGTATTCGTGTTCAACAAAAAGAAATACGTTCAGTAGAAGAGTATATCATAATCTGACCGCTCATTATAATGCTTATTGGAATGCAAATGAAAGCATGGATCAGGCAATAAAGGATCTTGATGATATGATCATCGATAACTATTCAAGGATCCTTCCTGTGTATAGGTTTGGTAATGCTAATCAGGCAAAATCCATTCAGCCACATCTGGATAGAGTTATGGAGAAATCTTCCTTTGTTATTCAGAAGCATAGCATGAAGTTTCAATCCAAAGAACATGTAAAGTGGATCGATGATAGTTATATGCTGATGGGTAAGGCTTATTTCTATGCAAAGGATTTTGTAAGTGCAAGAAGAACATTCAGTTTTATTCAGGATGAATACCCCGAGAATCCGATCCGTTTCAATGCAAAGATGTGGTTGATCAAAACCCATATAGAAGCTGATGAGTTTGAACGATCAAAAGCATTACTGAAAGAGTTTGAAACCAATTTCGATGAGATTGAGATCCCTTATCAAATTCAGAAGCAATATTATCAATTATATGCCCATCACTTACTAGAATCCGGAAGTAATACAGATGCAATTCCATACCTCGAAAAGGCTATTGAAACAACTTCTGATAGGAATCTGGGAACTCGGTTGAGATTCATTCTGGCACAGATAAATCAGCAATTAGAGAATAAAGATCGCGCTAACTCATTGTTTAAAGAAGTTATGCGAAGAAATCCTGAATATCGAATGGAGTTTCAGGCCCGATTACACATCGCAAAGGTTTTTAATCCTGAAACCGATAATTATTCGAACCACATTTCCAATCTGGAGAAAATGCTTAGGGATGATAAGAATAAGGAATATAAAGATCAGATCTACGATGCAATGGCTGAGGTTGCGCGTTTGGCAAAGAACAAAACCGATGAAATCAATTATTTAAAACAGGCTGTGGCATTTGCTAAAGTAGACAGACAACAGAAAGTCAGATCGGCCTTAAAACTTGCAGATCTGTATTTCGAAATGGATAGATATAATGATGCCAGCCTTTATTATGATACAGTTCAGCAATTCATTCCTGAAGATTTCCCATCATATCATAGTATTATCAGAAGAACAAACCTCTTAAAGCAATTAACCGATAATTATAAAGAGATCCATATGCAGGATTCATTGCAGGTGCTGGCACTAATGGATGAAAGCGAGAGGAGAACTAAACTCGAAGCAATAATTGAAAAGCAAAAGGTAGAGCAGAAGCAATCAGCAGTTGAGACATCCACGCGAAGTGCATTTATGAATCAAAACGAACTCTCAAATAATAATACAAGTCAGAGAGGGGCATGGTATTTCTATAATCCTTCAAATATCAGTTATGGATATTCCGAATTCCAGCGAAAATGGGGTGACCGTAAATTGGAAGACAATTGGAGGTTGCTTAATAAACGTATGCAAAATGTAGAAGAGATCCTTGGAGAAGGAGAGGAGGAAATTGAGAATGATACAGTAGCCGCGGAAGTGAATCCAGGTGCCGGATTATTAGATAAGCTTATGGCAGATATTCCGCTCACTCCTGAAGCTATTGAGAAATCTGATGAGAAGATCATTAATGCATATTATGAAAATGCTTTGATCTATGAAGATGGATTGAAAAGAGAAGAACTTGCAATTGAAACTTTCGAGATCTTAATAGACAGGTTCCCCGGAAATCAACATAGCTTGAATATCTATTATCATTTATACCAATTATATACTCGATTAGGAGATGAATTGAGTGCAAATAGGTATAAGGATCTGATCACCACAGATTTTTCAGAAAGCACGTATGCGAATGTTGTACAACAGTCGGGTAGGATCATGAGCACAAACTCCATGAATGCTGAAATGAGCGCTCTATATTCTACGGCTTATAATGCTTATGAGAATTCTCAATATTTCACAACGATCGAACTATGTAAACAAGGTTTGAGTGAAAGTAATGATCCATCATTATTACCACGTTTTGAGTTTTTAAAAGCATTATCAATTGGGAAAGTTGAAGTTGTAGACTCATTGAGNGTTAATTTGGAGAATATTGTATTGAAATACCCTGAACATGAGCTTGGGATCAGAGCTCAGGAGATCCTCTCAATTCTTGAAGAAAAAGCATTGGAAGAATCAGATAAAGAGAGTATTGCAGAGGAAATTGTTGAAGAAGAGGAAGAAGTTTTTACGTATAATGAAGCATCTTCTCACAATTATATTTTGATGATTGAATCAGGAAGTGTAAATTTGGAGGCGCTAAAGCTTAGATTAGCAGGCTTTAACAATCGGTTTCCATCGAAAACAGAACTAACTGTGAATGAAATAAAATTCGATGAAACATACGATTTAATACTGATTGCACGTTTTGAAGATGTTCTTCAAGCAAAAAAATATTTAGACCAGGCGCAGCGAGACTCAGAGATCATGAAAGCAGTGATCGGGAATAATGAAGCTTTTATAATTTCGGGTGAAAATTATGTTGAGTTCTTCAGAACTAAAAACCTCGCTGACTACCTGAAGTTTTATGAAAGGTATTATCAATGAAAAAAGGAAAAATGAACATGGCAAAAACTAACGGGCTCGACACCCCTTCTCGTAACTCACTAGGAAACGGAACTACTGTAAAAGGCGAAATTGAATCTAATGGAGATTTCAGAATTGACGGTACTTTAATCGGAACGATCAAAACAAAAGGTAAAGTTGTTATTGGTTCAACCGGTACTGTTGATGGAGAGATATATTGTCAGAATGCAGACATCGAAGGCGAAGCAAAAGCACAAATTCAGGTTAAAGAATTATTAACGATCAAGTCAAATGCTAAGATCACCGGTGATATTTCTACCGGAAAATTAGCGATCGAATCAGGAGCTCAATTCTCAGGTACTTGTAAAATGGGTGCTGAAGTAAAAGAGAATGTTAAGGTTCCGATCTTAAACTAAGAAGTTATAAGCAAACAAAAGAGAAATCTTGAAAATTATGGCAGGTATTCGGGCATTGCGTTTCAAATGCTTGCCATTATTCTATTAGGGGTATTTGGAGGTATCAAGTTAGATGAATGGCTCCAACTGGAGGACCCTATATTTACCGTTTTACTGTCAATCCTGTCAGTGTTCATATCAATTTATACAGTCACAAAAGATTTAATTAAAAAGAGAAAAAAATGAATCCTTCATTTATAAAATTCATTAAGCGCTTATTTGTTTTTTCATTGATCTTCGGACTCATCGCATTTGGGATCACATATTTATTACCCGAAAATTATACAAGTCCGAATATGCCATTCATTTTGTTGTTTTTCTTCCTTGTAACAGCATTTTCTCATTATCTGGTGATCAAAAGTATGGCTGAGCGCATGAGTCGCTTCGTGAATTTCTTTATGATCTCCATATTTTTAAAATTGGTTCTCTATAGTATGGTAATTGTGATCTACGCTCTTGTGAATAAAGGAGACGTCATCCCATTTATGGTCACATTCCTGATCTTTTATCTTGGTTTCACCGTTTTTGAACTGTTAGAGGTTTTAAAGCTTACAAAAACTAAAGAGTAGTATCGCTTATCATTCTTTCTGAACTCATGTAATATGTTTTAGTTAACTTTATATTATAATTTTATATTATGATCCATATTACCCGTAGAGAACGTTTTAATGCAGCTCATAGATTATTCAGAGAAGATTATACGGATGAGCAAAACCTTGATGTATTCGGAAAATGTTCCAATCCGAACTGGCATGGGCATAACTATCATTTGTTCGTAACCGTTAAAGGCGATATTAATAAGGATACTGGTTTCTTAGTTAACCTTAAAGATCTTAGTAGAATAATCAACGACTATGTGATCGAACATGTGGATCATAAAAACATTAATCTTGAAGTTGAATTCATGAAAGGTAAGCTTGCTTCCACAGAGAATCTCGCAATTGCAATTTGGAATCAGCTTGAAGAACCTGTGTCGGAACTCGGCGCGCAACTCCATAAGATCAAACTCTTCGAATCAGAAAATAATTTCGTTGAGTATTATGGAGAATAATACTGACTTGAAAACTTTTAAATATGAAAAAAGAATTCGTGGGATACGAAAAAATAGATCAATTCAATCCTGAAGCAACAGAAGCATTAAGTAAACACTATAAAGAGGTTTTAAGCTTAATTGGTGAAGATCCTGAACGTGAAGGATTGGTTGATACACCTCTACGTGTTGCTAAAGCAATGCAATTTTTCACTCAAGGCTATGGGCATGATCCTGTTGAGATCCTAAAATCGGCTATGTTCAAAGAGGATTATCGTGAAATGGTGATCGTTAAGGATATCGAGATCTATTCACTTTGTGAACATCATATGGTACCTTTCATCGGAAAAGCGCATGTAGCTTATATTCCTGATGGTTATATTACCGGATTGAGCAAGATCGCCAGAGTAGTTGAGGCCTATGCTCGCCGACTACAAGTACAAGAACGACTTACCACCCAGATCAAGGAAGCAATTGATTCAACTTTGAATCCTTTAGGTGTGGCAGTTGTTATTGAGGCACAACATTTGTGTATGGCTATGCGTGGTGTTCAGAAGCAAAATTCTGTCACAACGACATCCGATTTTACAGGTGCATTCAAGAAGGATAAAACAAGAGCCGAATTTATTCACCTGATCGGGAATAAACTACATTAAAATCAATTAATTATGCTTACAAACAACAATTTTTATACGACTGAAACTGAAAGTCGTGTAGATGCTGATGTCGTTAGAAGATTTATGACATCTGTTTTTACATGGATGTTCCTGGCATTGGCAGTGACTGCCGTAACTGCCTATTTCTTTGCGGCAGATCTGAGCTTATTATCTCTATTGATAGATACTCAAACCGGAAAGAATACAATTTTAGGTTGGATCGTAATGTTTGCTCCGTTTGGCTTCGTAATGCTAATATATGGAGGGATACAACGATTCTCATTTGGGACCTTATCGCTACTATTCATGGTCTTTTCAATATTAATGGGCATGAGTATGAGTTTTATTCTGTTGATCTATACAGCTCAATCGATTTTCATGACTTTTGTTGTAACATCTGTAACTTTTGGTGTTATGGCAGTAGCAGGATATACCACAAAAACTGATTTAACAAAGTTTGGTTCCATTATGATGATGGGACTGGTGGGAATTATCATCGCAAGTATTGTAAACTTCTTTATGAGAAGTGTAGCTTTCGATTATATTATCAGTTTTATCGGAGTACTTGTATTTACAGGCCTTACAGCCTATGATGTTCAAAAATTGAAGCGCATCGCATCTGGTCAGCATTATGGTCAAATGCCTATGACTAAGTTAATTATCCTGGGAGCGTTAAATTTATATCTCGACTTTATAAATTTATTCCTATTTTTGCTGCGCTTTTTAGGAAATAGGAAATAATTCCTTTTTCGTTTTAAAACAGCCAATTAGAAAATAAGAAATTAAAAATAATCAAATGAAAGCATACGTGTTTCCCGGTCAGGGAGCTCAATTTGTAGGAATGGGGAAAGATCTTTATGAAGGATCTGCAAAGGCGAAAGAGATGTTTGAAAAAGCAAACAGCATCCTTAAATTCCGTATTACTGATATCATGTTTGATGGTACGGACGAGGAGTTAAAGCAAACTCGAGTAACACAACCAGCTATCTTTCTTCACTCTGTAATTTTGGCAGCTACTTTAGGCGAGGATTTCAAACCTGACATGGTAGCAGGTCACTCTTTAGGTGAGTTCTCAGCATTAGTTGCTAATAAAACTTTATCATTTGAAGATGGTTTGAAACTTGTTTATGCTCGTGCTCAGGCAATGCAAAAAGCTTGTGAAGTAAAACCTTCAACAATGGCAGCCATTCTTGGTTTAGAAGATAAAGTAGTAGAAGATACACTTCAAGGAATTGAAGACGTTGTTGTTCCTGCTAATTATAATAGTCCTGGTCAATTAGTGATCTCGGGAACTATGGAGGGAATCCAAACTGCATGTGAAAAACTTAAAGAGGCAGGCGCAAAAAGAGCTCTTCCACTTAAGGTTGGAGGTGCATTCCACTCTCCACTTATGGAACCTGCAAGAGTTGAATTAGCTGAAGCTATCAATAATACTAAATTCAACGAAGGTGTTTGCCCAATTTACCAAAATGTGACAGGACAATCTGTTACCGACCCTGAGATCATCAAAACAAACTTGATCTCTCAGTTAACTTCTCCAGTAAGATGGACTCAGATCATGCAAAATATGATCGCAAGTGGTGCAAAATCAGTTGTTGAGGTAGGTCCTGGTAATGTTTTACAAGGCTTATTCAAGAAACTGGATAGAAATATCGAAACAATGAGTGCTTAATTTCTAGCATCAAAATATTGAAGGTGATCCAATGGGTCACCTTTTTTTATTTTAGGATAATACATGTTTCGAACTAATGTTTAACATTAGTATATTTGTGCTACTTCCTAGCATTATACAATGAACCACCTATCAATTATAAAAGCATATATAAAGTTCTTATTTAAAGCACAATCTCGCTATAAGATCCATTCTCCATTTGTTTATAAATATCTAGCAAAAGTCATTACCAATAAGAAGAATGATGATAAGCTTAAGGTCATCAATAAGCTTAGATCTGAGTTAAGAAATGATAATGAGATCCTTCAAATTGAGGATTTGGGAGCTGGAACCCGGGATCAGCATGCAATGAAGATCCAAAGGAGGGTTTCTGAGATCGCAAAGAGAACATCGGTACCGAAACCATTTGCTAAAATGCTGTTTCGTACAGTTCATCATTTTAAACCTAGAAACATTTTAGAATTCGGTACATCTTTAGGTATTAGCAGTGTACTTTTTTCATTTGCAAACGAAAATGCTGAAGTACATACTATGGAAGGTTCTCCGGAAATCCTTAAAAGAGCCAAATCGAGTTTTGCAAAACTTGGAAGAGATAACATTCATACCAAATGCGGGAATTTTGATAATATCCTTGAAGCGAAATTGAAAGAGTTAAAACAGCTTGATTTTGTATTTTTTGATGGTAATCACGCGAAGGAGCCAACCATTAAATATTTCGAAGAATGTTTGAAGTATCATCATGAAGAAAGCATCTTCGTTTTTGATGATATACATTGGTCGGAAGGTATGACAGAAGCATGGGAATATATTAAGCAACACCCTGCATCAAAAGTTACGATAGATTTCTTTTTTATGGGTGTGGTTTTCTTTAAAAAGGATTTAAGTAAGCAAGATTTTATCTACAGATTATAGATTCTTTTGTTACATTTGTGTAAATCACTCTACTACTGGTAGAGAATAATTGGAAAAGTCCCTATCATTGCCAATTATTAAACATATTTGTGAATTAGAATTTCAAGACTTTAAAACACAACATTGCCTTATGAGTAAAGACGTTATTAAACTAAGCAATATAAAAAGATATTTTCATGTTGGAACTGAAACTGTAAAAGCCTTACGTTCTATCACATTGAATATCAAAGAGAATGAATTTGTTGCATTGATGGGGCCTTCAGGATCCGGTAAATCTACACTCATGAATATTCTGGGTTGTCTCGATACTCCAACCTCAGGTCAGTATATTCTGAATGATAATGATGTGAGTATGATGGAAGATAATGATCTAGCCGAGGTAAGAAATAAAGAGATCGGATTCATCTTTCAAACTTTCAACTTGCTACCACGATCTACTGCTTTGGAAAATGTGATGTTACCATTGATCTATGCAGGATACAACAAAGCAACACGAGTTGAAAAAGCAAGCAAGAAACTTGATGAAGTTCAACTTACCGACCGTATTCAACACAAACCAAATGAGTTATCAGGTGGACAAAGACAACGTGTAGCCGTAGCAAGAGCATTGGTTAATGACCCTTCGATCATTCTTGCTGATGAGCCTACAGGAAACCTTGATTCAAAAACTTCGATTGAAATCATGGGATTACTGGAAGAGATCCATAAAGCGGGAAATACGATCATCGTTGTTACGCATGAGGAAGATATCGCACAACATGCACATCGTATTATTCGTTTGATAGATGGTGAGATCGCTTCTGATGAGATCAATAAGAATGTTGTTACAATTGCAGATTACAAAAAGAAATAGTGGATGAGTAAAGAGTGGAAGATATATACGAAGACAGGTGATAAAGGTGAAACTTCTTTGATAGGTGGTACACGTGTTCCTAAATATCATGATCGAATTGAAGCCTATGGAACTGTTGATGAGTTAAATTCTTTCATCGGACTTATTCGTGATCACGATATTGATGATATCTCTATAGCTGTATTATTACAAATCCAAAAGTGCTTATTCGTTGTAGAATCTTCTCTTGCTACTGATCAGGATGCTGAGGTACATCGTTCTCTCCCAATGGTTAAGGAATCGGATATTGAGATGCTTGAAAAGGAGATCGATCGAATGAATGCTTCTCTTCCTGCACTTACCAATTTTGTGCTCCCGGGAGGTAATTTGGTCGCTTCATATTGTCATGTTGCAAGAACAGTTTGCCGCAGAGCAGAAAGAATTACTATAAAACTATCTCAGTCTTTTAAGGTGGCTGAAATGGACCTGAAATATTTGAACAGACTCTCAGATTATCTGTTCGTACTAGCAAGATTTTTTGTATATTCAAATGGCGATACGGAAATAGAATGGAAGCCTGCTAAGTAACGTATTGCAAGTCAAATAGCAAGAAACATTCACAATATTTAAATATATTCTTGACTTGTATTAAAAAAAAATTATTTTTGCAAAAAATTAAACCTTAATACGCATACTATGTATTGGACACTTGAATTAGCATCAAAATTGGAAGACGCTCCATGGCCAGCAACTAAAGAAGAGCTGATCGATTATAGCATTCGCTCAGGAGCACCAATGGAGGTTATTGAAAACCTCAGTGAAATTGAAGATGAAGGTGAAGTGTACGAAAGTATTGAAGACATTTGGCCTGATTACCCAACAAGAGAAGATTTCTTCTTTCACGAAGATGAATACTAAGACATAAAACAAAGCCCTGATAATTCGGGGCTTTTTTTATTTATAGATTTTTTATTCTTTAAAAAAGGAAAAGTTAACATTCCCATACCTCCGAGTTTCTATCAGTTTATCATGCTCAGAAAAATCAGTTTTCTTAGAATGCTCAACGATCAATAAGCCATCTTCATTTAATTTATTATTTGAGAAAACAAGATCAGGAATCGACTCAAGGTTTTCGAGATCATAAGGTGGATCTGCAAAGATCAGGTCAAAAGATTCCTTTCCACTTCCCAAATATTTGAAAACATTGGATTTGAAAACGATAATGTTCTCAAAGTTTAATTGTTTCGCCGTTTTTCGGATGAAGTCTACACATTTAAAATTGAGATCGACACACTTTATCTGCTCGCAACCACGGCTTGCAAATTCAAATGTTATACTTCCTGTGCCGGCAAAAAGATCAAGTACTTTAAGCTCATCAAAATATAATTGATTTTGAAGCACATTGAAAAGTCCTTCCTTCGCAAAATCTGTGGTTGGTCGTACAGGTAAGTTTTTGGGAGGATTTAATCTTTTGCCTTTATAAATACCACTTATAATTCGCATGAACTGGCATTAAAAAGATTATAGAAATGATTTGATGGAATATTATCCAGAACGTAGCTGTAGGTATAGAAGTCATTGCGTTCGATGAATCTGATATTCCTAACATACTTATATAGCAACTGATAATACTTTGAGCTCTTATCGATCTCACCAAGCAGACAAAGATCAATAGTTTCCGGATTCAATTTTAATTGTTCAAGAGTAAAAATGATGAAATACACAAAATCTTCAGCTGTTCTGTAATGGAAACTGTTATAAAAGTGCATTTTGCCATTTTTCAGATATATAATATCGAATGAGCTTTCCCTATAATTGATAAATACAGTATTCCCGCTCTGTTGATTCTTCAGTTTCACCAATAAACTCTCGATCAGAGTAGTCGATTGATGACAAAACTTAGTATTGATGAATTTACTCTTGATCAGTTCCTTGATCTTGAATGGGATTGAGAATACATTATAAGCATCTAGGTTCTGAAGATGATTGCTCATCACTTCTTCATCTGTATCAAGCTTATAATGGAATTTTAAGTAATCTGGTAGCTTGGTTTCTTCGAATAGAGGTGTAGGCACCAAACTTGATTTTTCGCCCTCAAAAAGCACTAAAACCTTGCTGAACCTTCTTTTGATCACATCGATCCTATCAATGATCGTGTTTAGTTCATCGGCTAGTAGTGTATAATTCACAATTTCTTGAATTCGGTAGGTTTCTAGGGCGAGATGTTTATTCTTTTCAGTATCCAGGATACAAAAAGAAAATCCATCCAGAGCGATCTGGATGGATAATACATAGTCTTTTTTAAATTCTGATTGATGACTTCCGGCTTTAAAAAGCGCTTTATCAATATAGCTATATAGTTTGATTGAATTGGAAGACATCTTGGATCATTTGATTAGAACTCCCAGTTTCCGTCTGTAGAAGCTTCTGTCATCGATCCAACTCGAAGTCCTTCGAATTTCTCTAATTCTTCACGTTTCTTTAATAAGTTACGAATCAATTGCTCATCAAGTCCTACAAGGAAATCTTTGTAAAGAGCTGATACTTCAAATACATTGATCTTTACTTTACTTCTTTCAATAACGTCTGCATCAATTGTGAACTCTACACCATTAGAGAATGGAATGTAGCGAATCGCATCCGCATTGAAGTTTACATGATTTTTGAATAATGAATCAGCAACATTGATGTAAGCGATCGTGTCATTGATTGTTTTAGTGAATGTAGTATCCGTTGGATCTGGAATGATGTTTACAACTGGAATTTCACCGTTTTTAACGAAATCAATTAATGTATCGAAACTAGATGTATATCTATTGTTTATTGATTTATAAGCAATCTGAACATCTCTGATCTCTTTCAACAACTCAATAACAACTTTTTCTCTGCTCTCTTTTTCATTTTGGAATTGAACAGGCTCCATGATGCTCATAGTAACTTTGTAGCCTAAGAATAAGATGATTAACGATAGAACAATTTTTAATGCAATGCTTTTCATATCACAGGGGTTTTAAAGTATCTGCAAATTTATAATTTTTTTTAAATAAACGATTTTTTTATGACTATTTAAACTAAATATTTTTACAAGG
>PARP01000012.1 GCA_002711565.1 Bacteroidota bacterium | reverse complement strand
GACGTATTTTAGGACAAGACAAAATAAACCTTAGGTGGAAAAATGAAAAAGAATAAATCGCGAAACGACTTGCAGCTTTTATTCTGAATTAAAATTGCAAAAAGAAACCCGGGAAGGAAGGTGCATGATTGATTCCCGGGTTTAGATAGTTCTGTGGTTCTGGGCCTATAACCAGAAGACATTAAATTAATGAGACTTTCTTAAAAATCCATATATATGGAATTTTTTCCATACGTTAAAAATATCATTTCATAAATTAAAAATAAGATTTAGGACAATCATTATACATAAGTAAGAAAAGAAGGTTAATGGTAGGGACATTTTCATGTAATTTGGTATTAAAAGTGCTTAACAACCAAACCATGCACGTATGATTTCTCAGTTAGATTTAAGTATAGACACAATTCATTCTGAGTCACTATTAGAATCGTTAGGAATGACAAAGCTAAATCATCATGATTTAAGTTATAATGTTTATGAATTAAATGAAACAGTTTACTATTTCGAAGAAATGGAAGATTCTAAACTGCGACTTTTCTGCAAGACCACTAAAAACTCCTTCTATCTTTCCTAATCATGATGAAACTAAAGCTTTCTAAACCAAAACAAAGAAGAGATAAGTTTTTTAAATGTTATCGCTGTGGACATATTCAAGATGAATTTCAGCATTATTGCCCGCGATGCTTAGATAAAGGATTGAATATCAGATTAATTGTGTTAATTGAAAACTAAAATTATGATTTTCCATTTCAGTGAACTCTTTACAATTAAAGATGGGCAAATTAAGCCACGACATAAGTACAAAATCACGAATGATTTAAACTTAAAATTCGCAATTCGAAGCTTTGAAGAGAATGATCAAACAAGCTTTACGAATGCCTATTTTGAAGTTGTTTGGGCCGATAACAACATGGTTCTCACAAAACTATTTCTCAATTAATAAACTTAAACGGTTCTGTTTGGGTTACAAAATCAATTTTTCATCAATTAATTAATATAAGCTAAGACTTTGATACATATATAAAAATCACTATATTTAGTAATAAGTTAAACCCTCTCTTTTTTCGATAAAAGACAATTAACTTCTAATTAAATGGCCAAACTATCCAAAGGATCGAAAGAAGAACTACAAGTCAAATCAAGAAACTTGAAAATGAGCTTGCGACCCTTAAGGATGCCCAGAATGAATTCTCAGATAAAAACCTTATTATCAAAGCAATAGTCGAAAACTCAAAAGACTGGATCTGGGAAATAGACACTTCAGGAAATCATACTTACTCTAATAATGCAATAGTTGATATCCTTGGCTATTCTATCGAAGAGATCGTAGATCAACCAAGTGCAAACTTCATACATCCCGACGATATTAAGATAGCCGAAGATCTATTAAAAAAAGGTATAAAGACAAAAAAAGGATGGAAAGATGTCGTCATCCGTTGGAAACATATTGACAAATCTTGTCGTTTCATCGAAACCTCTGCGGTGCCGATCTTTGATACTGAAGGAGAAGTAATAGGTTTTAGAGGTGTGGATCGAGATATCACCGACAGAAAACGTTCAGAGATCATCCAAAGTATCTTATTTAATATTTCAAATGCAGTAAATACAACTGAAACAACTGAAGCTCTCATTCAGATCATCAGAATTGAATTGTCACGAGTAATCGACACAAATAACTTTTATATTGCATTTTACAATTCTGATAATCACACATTTACAGTCCCATTCATAGAAGATGAGAAATTGATTGAGCAAAGCTTCCCGGCTGGTCAATCCTTAACTTATCATGTAGTTAAGACAAATAAATCATTACTTATAACTAAAGATGAGCTTCTTGATTTTGAGGCTAAACACAATATTAAAAACTATGGAATCCTTGCTGAGAACTGGTTGGGTGTTCCATTAAGTATCGACAATAAAGTTCTTGGAGTTCTAGCGGTTCAAAGCTATACAGATAAATACGCATTCTCAAACGCTGATGTGGACCTCTTGGAATTTGTATCTGAGCAGGTTTGTGTTTCTATCCAAAGTAAGAATAAGGAGGAAGAACTAAAAACCGCATTGGAAAAGGCTAAAGAATCAGATCGACTGAAATCTGCCTTCCTGGCGACCATGTCACACGAACTCCGAACTCCTCTGAATGCAATTATTGGATTTTCAGATCTAATCGATGATAGCGTACCCTTTGAAGATGTTTTAAGTTTTAATGAAAGCATCAATGCAAGTGGAAATCATCTGCTAAATATTGTTGAAGACATTTTTGATGTAACACTGATCGAATCAGGTCAGATCAGGGTTCATGAGACTGAAGATGATCTGTCGAAAATTCTAAAAAGTGTTCTAAAAGATGCTAAGCAAGAACAAAAGATCGTAGGCAAGATCGGACTACAACTCTATTTGAAAGAACCAGACATTAATGGCTTTAAGATCAAGACGGATATTCCTAAACTTAAGCAGGTACTACTCAATCTTTTGAAAAATGCGATCAAGTTTACCCATAAAGGCCATATCGAATTTGGATATACCGTTGAAGAGTTTGACAGCAAAACCGTTATAAAGTTTTATGTAGAAGATACGGGGATTGGAATACCTGATGATAAACACGATCAAATATTCGAATTGTTCAGGCAAATAGAGGATGCGAATACCAGAGTATACGGTGGAACTGGCATAGGACTTACAATTTCGCATAAACTTGTTGAAATATTGGGTGGAAAATTGTGGTTTGCTTCTGAAGTAGGAAAAGGAAGCATTTTCTATTTCACAATTCCTTTTACCGGTGATCCAAAATCACTAATCCCTAAAGATGACGGACAAAAAGTCGTACTTATCGTTGAAGACGATGAGAGTAGCTTTGAATTTCTGAAATTCATGCTTACCAATAAGAATTACAGAGTGATCTGGGCCTCCAGAGGACTTGAAGCCATTAAAATATGCCAGGAAAGATCCATAGATCTTGTATTAATGGATATTAATATGCCGGGTATGAATGGTTATGAAGCTACCGCCGTTATCAAAGAAAAGTTTCCGGACCTGCCAATCATTGCACAAACAGCTTATGCTGTATTAGGCGACAAAGAAAAAGCAATTGATGCAGGTTGCGATGATTATATCCCAAAACCCATCAAACGTAAAGAACTCAATAAATTATTGAAAAAATATCTGGGTGAAATGACTAAGAAACCCACTTCATAGCGTCTTCAAGATTTGAGAATAATTTGAATTCCCATCCCGTTTCAGACATGCTCTTCTCATAACTATCAATGATCTGTATAACCCCAGGATCAATAGCAATATGTGCAACTTTCATTTTAGGGTTCCAAACTGTAGAGATCTTATCAAACTCACCGATCCGCTTTGCCGACTCTTCATTGAAATCAGACATATCAGCTTCAAGTAAGTCGCTAATTTGAAAATCGATATCCTCAAACCTGCGATCTCCATATAATTCTCCTACATATTTAATATTCTCATTAAAGGTAAGTTTCCCCGTAGTCTTCGTATAAACCCCTCTGTCAATCCATTTAATTGTGTAAGGCATAGCTGTTTTAGTATTAGGCTTCGTGAAATAAAGTTATAAAGTTAAATCCTAAAGACAATTCTAAATAAGCTTATTTACATTTCGGCACTTCATTACTCAAAATTCTATTACACTGATATTCTGTTCCTTATAAAAACATATTTAATAAACATGATATTTATTAGTATTTCGCATGTTAAACATATGTAGCTAATTACTATCTTTGATCCTGTTTAAAAATTCTGTATGCGCTATTCAGGGTTTTAGAACATTTAAACTTCCACCCTACCACCTCAGGAAGTAACATTTTCGTATACCTGTGTTATTTTTCAATGCTATTGATTTGAAATAAAAATTAATACCAATAAACCAAATTTTAGCAATGAAGAAAATTTTTACTCTTGCAGCACTGACATTATTTTTGTCAATGCAATTATTCTCACAAGACTCGGAAGATCCAGTAAAGAAACAAGTTGATCTGGATGTAGTTACTGTAAAAGCAGAAAAAAAGGAAACCAAACTACAGGAAACTCCTGTTGCAATTTCTTTGATCCCAATGAAAAAGATTGAAAATGAGAACGTTTTCNCTCTAGCTGATCTTAGTTCCAGAATTCCTAACCTATTTGTTATGGNTTATGGTTCAAAACTTTCTCCACCGGTTTTTATTCGTGGATTAGGACTAAGAAGAGATGCATCACCATCCGTAGGATTATACGTTGATGGCATCCCATATCTTGAGAAAGGTAGTTTCAATTTTGATTTTGTTGATATCCAGAACATTGAAGTATTAAGAGGACCCCAAGGTACTTTATATGGTAGAAATACAATGGGTGGACTTATTAAAATCTATACTCAAGACCCTAAAATTCAAGCACCTAATTATGTAAAAGCAGAAATGGGAAATTACGGTCTATTGAGAACTATGGTACATATTAATGAACCTATCAATAATAAGTTCTATACAGTTTTCAATGCAATGTATTCTCATCATGATGGATTCTTCACGAATCAGTTTTCAGGCAAAAAGGCAGATGAATCAGATTCGTATGCAGGAAGGTTAAAACTTGCTTATCGTCCGAATAATGATACGAAAGCTACTTTATCCATCGATATGGAAAGCAGCAGACAATTAGGATATGCATATGCATTATATGATATCCCATCTCAAACTGCAGCTGATGTAAACTATAACAGAGAAAGCTCATACGATAGAGATCAACTTTCCATAGGCTTAAATATTGAACATCAAGCCAGTAAGTTCGTTTTAAGTTCAGCAACAAGCTTCCAACTTCTAGATGATAAATTCTTTATTGATCAGGACTTCTCTCCTACCGATCTATATTATATCGATCAACAGAGATTACATCATACTGTTTATCAGGAAGTGAATATTCACTCTAAAAAAGGATCTAAGATCGATTGGCTGATCGGTGCGATGGCATTTAAACAGTTTACTGATAAAGATGTGAATGTAACTTATGGTGCGCCATTTATTGCAGCGATCAGATTACCTTTTGATACTTATTCATATTTAAAAACTTATAATCAACCAACGACCGGATTAGCTGTTTATGGACAAGCAACAATTCCTGTTGGAATGTGGAAATTCACAGGTGGTGCAAGAATGGATTTTGAAGAAGCCGAATTAGGTTATACTTACACAACTTATCCTAATGGAAATCCTTCTGAGAAACCTGGATTCGACAGTGATCTGAATTACAGTCAGTTCATACCTAAGTTCTCTGCAATATTCAACCCAACTGATGCATTTACAGCTTATGGTTCTATCACTAAAGGATTTAAAGCTGGTGGTTTTAATTCATCTTTTGAAACTGATGATGCCAGAACATTTGGTCCTGAAACTAGCTGGAACTATGAAGTTGGAATTAAAACACAATGGTTCAATAATCATCTAACGATCAATGCTACTGTATTCTATATTGATATTAAAGATCAGCAGGTTCTTCAGCCAGTTCCTAGCGGACAAGGTGCTTATGTAAGAAATGCTGCAAAATCGATTAGTCAGGGATTTGAGCTAGAAGTAAGTGCAAATGTGAATAAGAACCTACAGTTCTGGGCTGCATTAGGTACAAATGATGCTCGTTTCGATGAATACATTAATCAAAACGGATTGGATCTTTATAATAATTCAATTCCAAACGTACCGAAATTCACTTTCAGTACAGGTACAAACTTCATTATTGATGTGAATACAGAAATCATTGAAAAGATCCATACNAATATCAATTACCAATTAACAGGTAAACAATATTGGGAAGAAACAAATCAGGCATTCCAGGATACGTATGGATTGGTAAATGCAAAGATCACTTTCGAAAACAAGAGAGTTGACTTTGGATTCTGGGCGAAGAACATCTTCAATACAGATTATCACGCATTCTATTTCACTTCAATTGGTAAGTCTTATATACAATTAGGCAAACCTGCACAAATTGGAGTATTTGCAAAAGTTAAATTCTAAGCCTGAATAGAATGTTTAAACAATCCGGCGGTAAATACGCTACACTACTAAGCCTCTATCTGGCGCAGTCTATACCAATGAGTTTTTTCTCAACGGTAATGCCTGTGATCATGCGGGAAGAGGCTTACTCTTTAACTGACATCGGACTCATACAACTCATTAAGATACCCTGGATCATTAAATTTCTTTGGGCACCTTTTGTTGATTCAACAGGAAAGACCACCACTGGACATCGAAAGTGGATCATTGGATCTGAAATATTCTACGCAATTATCATTCTAAGTATCAGCTTTTTAAATTTTAATGTTGATTTTGGATTGATTATCATACTTATGTTAATCGCTTTTACAGCATCTGCAACTCAAGATATTGCAACAGATGCTTTTGCTATACTTGTCCTGAAAAAAGAAGAACGAAGCACCGGAAATAGTATTCAGGCAGCAGGCTCTTTCTTAGGTACACTTACAGGTAGTGGGGTTCTACTTATCATCTATCATTATTTAGGATGGCAATACTTATTGGTAGGATTGGCCGGGTTTGTTGTCCTGGCACTATTACCATTGATGTTTTATAAGGCAAAACATGCAGCACCTAAATCTGAAAATGTGAAACCAATTAGCATGAAGGATATTGGTTTATTCTTCAAAGCTCCCGGAAATATGCGTAGAGTTGCTTTACTGGCAGTCTTCTATTCTGGAATCATAGGCGTACTGACCATGCTAAAACCTTATTTGGTTGATCTTGGATATAATAAAGCTGAAATAGGAATCCTTTCTGGAGTTCATGGTGCAGCCTTTGGAGCAGCAGCAGCCTTTATCGCAGGTAGAATATTGAAGAAATATGGAAAGCGTAAATGCTTGAGAATATTTGCTTTATTTGGATTTCTTGCTTCTACATATTTCTTTATGATGACCCAAATTGAGCCTGCCAAGTATATGATCATTTTTGGAATTGCTTTACTTTGGAGCGCATATGGAATGTCATCGGTTGTGATCTATACCATATCCATGGATAATGTAAGAGAAGGTCGTGAAGGAACCGATTTTACGATTCAGATCGTTATTACACATCTAAGCAGTTTGATCATTGCCGTTTCTAGCGGAAAAGTTGCAAATTCCATTGGATATGAAGGTTTATTTATGATTGAAGTAATGATCGGACTTCTTGTATTAATAAGTATAGGTAAATTATATAAAGAGCATAAAAGCATAGCAGATGAAACCAGATAAGAAGTTGATTGACAAATACAATGTAGCGATACCTCGATATACGAGCTATCCACCTGCTAACTTTTTTGAGGATTTGAAGGAGCAGAAACTGGTAAGAGAATCTATTGTTCGTTCGAATGAATCAGATCCTCAGAACATATCCTTATATCTACACATTCCATTTTGCAGCAAACTTTGTTTTTACTGCGGATGTAATACACACATAACGAATAATAAAGAGGCTATCAGCAAATATGTTGAAAGCCTCAAAAAAGAGCTTTTCTTGGTCGGAAATATGATTGAGAGGCGTCGCAAAGTATCCCAGGTTCATTGGGGAGGTGGGACTCCTAATTATCTGCCTTCTGAAATGATCCGGGATATAATGCGGCAAATTAGATCCCAATTCGATTTTATTGAAAAGCCCGAAATAGCCATAGAATGCCACCCTTATCATTTAGATCTTAACTATGTTGATGACCTCATCGATATTGGATTTAACAGGATCAGTTTGGGAGTTCAGGATTTCAACGATAAGGTAATGGACACCATCAACAGAGCTCAATCTCAAATTCCTTTTGATAAGCTTGTAGAATATATCCGTTCAAAAAGCGATATCAAGATCAATCTGGATTTCATTTATGGCTTGCCATATCAAACAAAAGAAAGCTTTTCTGAAACAATTGAGAAAGCCATTTCCATAGATCCTGATCGATTGGTAACGTTCTCTTATGCGCATGTTCCATGGTTCAAGAAATCTCAACTACATCTTGAAAAGCATGGATTACCGGATGTTGAAGAAAAACTTGAATTATTCCAGATCGCACAGGAAAAACTGCAGGATGCAGGATATTATAAAATTGGTTTAGATCATTTTGCAAAAGCTGATGATGAGTTAAACATTGCATTAAAAGACAGATCACTACACAGAAACTTCCAGGGTTATTGTACAAGAGAAACCACAGGACAAGTTTATGCTTTTGGTGTAAGTGCGATCAGTCAGCTTGAGAATGCATATCTGCAATCAACCAAAGATCTGAATACTTACCATGAATCTATTGCAAAAGGTGAAATTCCGATCGAAAAAATATATACACTTAATAANGATGAGAAGATCATAAGAGCCATTATAAATACTCTAATGTGCAATTTTCATCTTTCGTGGAATGCTCTTTCTCAGCATTTTAGCACTTCTTTACCAGAATTACATAGGGTATGCTCTTTCGATAAGCATCTTTTATATAACTTCATAGAGGAAAAACTGCTTGAGGTTGATGAAGATGAGATCAGGGTGACGGAGTTGGGTAAGTTCTTCATTCGCAACATTGCAGCCTCTTTTGATCCGATGTTAAACAACACAACTAAAAACTTCTCGAAAGCACTGTAAAATGACAAAAAAAAGAGTAGCAATAGTAGGCGCGGGTATCACAGGTCTTGTTGCTGCCTACTATCTTAAAAAAGCGAAGATCGACTTTCGGATTTATGAAAGATCTCCACATATTGGAGGAGTTATCAATACAATAGATGAAGATGGATTTCTTTATGAAACCGGACCAAATAGCGGTGTGATCTCNAATAAAGAGATCGCAAATCTATTCGAATCACTAAACGGAAAATGCAATGTTGAGCTTGCCGATCATTCATCTGCTAGACGATTGATCTGGAAGAAAGATCAATGGCATGCCTTACCATCAGGCTTTTTATCCGCAGTTTTCACACCCTTATTCAGCTGGTATGATAAATTCAGAATCCTGGGTGAACCTTTTAGAAAAAAGGGTAATAATCCGAATGAAACATTAGCATCTTTAGTAAAAAGGAGAATGGGCAAGAGCTTCCTGAACTATGCTATAGATCCTTTTATTTTAGGCATTTATGCCGGAGATCCAGATTATATCGTTCCTAAATATGCATTACCAAAGCTTTATAATCTTGAACAGGATTATGGAAGTTTCATTGGTGGTGCCATCAAAAAAAGGAAAGAACCTAAAGACGAAGAAGCAAAGAAAGCCACGAGAGAGATCTTTTCAATTGAAGGTGGATTGATCAATCTAGTAAAAGGTTTGGTAGATGAGATCGGTAGAGAAAACATCGTAACAAATTGTAACGATATCCATTTTCATAATGANGGGAATTACTATCAATTAAAATTCGACACGAACAATATTGAAGAATTCAGTCATGTCGTTACAACCAGCAATGCTTCAGAATTAGAGTCAATTTTTCCATTCCTGGAAGGCGAATTACTTGAGGATATTGCAAACCTGACCTATGCTCGAGTGACAGAGATCACTTTAGGATTTAAGAAATGGAAAGGAATGCAGTTGAATGCCTTTGGCGGATTGGTACCTTATCGTGAGAACCGTGATATTCTTGGTGTTCTTTTCATGTCGACATTATTTAAGGATAGAGCTCCTAAAGATGGAGCATTATTAACTGTCTTTGTTGGTGGGACCAGAAAAACAGAGATCGCTTGTCTGAAAGATCATGAATTAAAAGACTTGATGGCAAAAGAACTTTCTGAAATGCTTCAATTAAAAGAATTCGAACCGGATCTTTTCATTGCCACTAAATACAAACGCGCAATTGCTCAATACGGAGCTGATTCGGGCAAAAGGTTAGCTGCTATCAATTATATTGAGAATAAATATAAAGGCTTATATTTAGCAGGCAGTATGCGCGATGGGGTTGGTATAGCCGACCGTGTAAAACAAGCTAGAGATATTGCAAATCTGATCTTTAAGGAATAGTGAAAGAATTCTTATACAAATACAAACCCGGCGTTCCCAAATACTATTTACTGATATTCTCAGGTATTATGTGGATCGCCGTGGGTCAATTCTTGATCCGACTGGCAACTGAGTGGTTATTACTTGAAGAAGACCCGATCAAATATTTATTTGTCTTCTTCGGGATCACGCTGGGATTTATCAAATACCGAATTACATTTCTTAAGGTGATCAATAAAAATATTATTAGAATAGAACAAAGACCTGGCAAATTGTGTGCATTCTCATTTCTCTCTTGGAAAAACTATGTATTGGTAGGATTTATGATGTTGCTGGGAATCACACTTCGCCACTCTCCTATTCCAAAGCTATATCTATCAATACTTTATATTGGAATTGGTTTAGGTTTGATATTGGGAAGTATCACCTATTTCAAAGCATCAATTAAAGAGATCAAGGCTTATTACGCTTAGCATTCTGTTTAAATAGCAGGAATACACTAACAAATGCTAATAAACAGCTTAATCCGGGTAAAAGCACTATGAATACCGGAATATCTTCATATACCTGAACATCAACCCTATCACCACTCTTAAACACCACTGTAAGTATAAAATTTTCATGTGTTTCAGGTATATAAGAATACTCAAATCCGTTTATCGCCCTTCTGATTCCGCCACGTTCAGTAGCTGTTGATGCATAAATACTATCTTCTTTTATAAGTTTTCCTTCACTATTCTTTAAGGAAACGAAAAACTCAAGGTCTGCCCATGTTTGAAGAGCTGTTTCTTCATCTTCACCCATTACCGAGAAGTGATAGTTTTTCTCGGGTGAAAGATCAATATTATATGAGTATGAATCATATTGACTGATCCGTTCCTTAAGAATTCTAAAATTTGATTTATAAATAGTAGAACCGAAGAATACCACAATTCCAATTGTGATCAGTGTTTTATATAGATTTGCTCTTTTCATAATCAAAAAAAGAGATACCCATTCGCTTTCCCTCGAACAGATATCTCAAAATACTACAATCAAATTAGTATTAATTATAAACTCCCGTTCTTCGCTCTTTGAACGAGAGTGTCTGACGCATAAATGACAATTTCAACTCGACGGTTCAAAGCTCGATTTGCAGCGGTGCTGTTATCAACTTTTGGCTTGGAAGGTCCATAACCATAAGTCTCAATTCTTGCTTTCTTAACGCCTTTAGATTTTAAATAATTGGCAACTTCATTCGCTCTGTTTAGCGATATTGCTTTATTCACTTCCAGATCTCCTTTATCATCGGAATGACCTTCGATGAGTAATTTAGTATCCGGATTTGCATTCAGGATCTCAGCGAATTTTGTAAGATTTGCTTTTGCAACGATTCCTAATTCTGAGGAGTTGAATGCAAAAAGTACTCCCGACTCAAAGGTGATTCGGATCTTCTGCTTTTGAGCTTCAACACTACCATTTTCTAGCACTGCTTTGATCTCTTCAGCATGCTTTTCCATATATTTTGTGATGGCTTTACCGGTCTTACCGCCTTCTTTGGTAACGATCTTTTCACCTTCATCTTTCTTTGTAGTTACTTTCTTCACGGTCTCACAGGACGACATGATCGCGACTGCAAGTCCTAATAACATTAAATACCTCGTGATTCTCATAATTTATTGGTTTAATTCGATATAAATAGTTTCGATTACTGTTTTCAATCCTGCTAATGTTTGCTTGAATTGCGCATCGGCGCAAATATCATGGGCAAGAATAATATTTGATAAAGCAACTAAAGTCCATTCTCTTGCTTCATCTAGCTTATTTGCATTCCCGGCTTTTTCAACTTCATTTAAAGCCAGAATTGACTCCGCAGTTAAATGAACTGCCCAGATATCAGGAAGTTGTGGAGAATTATAAAGTGCCTTTACCAATCCTGAAGATGCTGACTTTGTGACTCTTGCAGCATTTTCATAATTACCTTCATTCAGGTAATTCAATGCTGAACCGATCATATTGATGGCTCCAACATAATAGCTCTGTGCACCATCGGCACTTAATTGTATGGGTTGTTTGATATTGATACTTGAACGCCCTACTTCTCTCCCACTCACACTATATACTGCTGTATATTCTCCTGGAGTCAATGGACTTTCAGAAGATAAAATAGAAGCATCAAAGTGGTTTTCATTCTTATCAATTCTTGCATTATCTGAATATAGTAACTGATTTTGGTTGAAATACCATTTCACCTCAACTTGCTGTCCGGATCTGAAATTTGCGTAACATCTGGAGGCTAAGGCATGAATTCCATAGTTGAACTCTTTTTTAACCAGAACATTTAGGAAGCTACCATCCGGACTGGAGCTGATGTCCATGCCACTTTTACTGATCGTTGATTTAGAAACAGTAGTTTTCGGTCTTTGGTCAACTCTTGGTTTTCTGTCCTCGATCACTTTAGAGCCTGATCCTGCAAATGGGTTCTTTTTATTTGTAGTATTACTAAAGGTTCCGCGCTTTCCTGAGCTCGTTTGATTAGAAGTATTAGGACTAGTACTCATTGCTGGTTTAGTAGGTGTTACCGTTCTTCTAACTTGATCATGCTTTGTTTGCTGAGACTGTACATTTCTCCACTCTCTGGCTTTTCTACTACGAGCATCAAAGTTTTCAACGTTTAGCTTTGCATCACCTTGTTTGGCTTCCAGTTTATCTCCTGCTTCAAGATAAGCGATATCCGAACCATTGCGGGTTTCAATAAGTCCTTCGTATAGGTAAGTAGTTGTAGATTTATCGGCATTCACTCCTACTTCGAATTGAGTACCGCGAACCCCAACGGCATAAGTTGGTGTAACAACTACGAATTTATTCCCTTTTTTAACTACATTTAAGAATGAACCACCTCTCCAGATATTTAGTTGAGATTCCTGGAATTCAACTTCAGAATCCGGCTTAATCGCTAAGAATGTTTCATCGATCGCATAAGTTACCGAAACACCTGAAGCATCGGAGCTTGTTTTGATCCGATCGCCCACAAAGATTTGGATGTGTTGATCTGTAATCTCACTCCAGTTCTTAGCTCCTGCTCTGCGAATGCTAACTTTACCTCTTCCAATCTCCAAAGTCATTGTAGCAACTTCACTATAGTTTGTAGGCATCCTACCCATTTCCTCAATAGAACTAGGATCCTGCATATAGACAACAACTTCCTGAGCAGCATTCCATACCATATCAGGTATTTCTTCAACTCTTTGAATTGGTGCAGGAACCGCTTTCTTTGGAGCTTTAAGTTTCTCGAGCATTCTTTTTGCTTTCAGATTATTAGGGTCCGTTTGTACAGCTCTTTCATAATTCAATAACACTTTCTTATCACATTCCATCTTATTGTAGGCATGATCTCCCCATAAGGCTTTACGGGTCATATTTCGCCAATTCTCAGCATTAGCAACATACATTTCCGATAGAGCCTGTTTACCCATACTTCTTAATCTAGGTAATAGATCATCTGCTTTAATACTTAGTTTTGCAGCTTCCGCGAAGAAATCCTGCTTTGCTGTGTAGGCGAATACTCTTCCTGAATAGTCTGTGAATTTCATTGCCAGGAAATGATAGGCCATGAATTTTGGACCAGGATATTTAGCCCTATCTATGATTGGTATAGCTCTTTTTAGAATTTCAAATGCTTCTTGCTTTGGATTTCTGGCATTCTGATTTGCATTGCTTTCCCAATACTTCTTATTGAAGGAAGCGTCAGCCTGTTCGGTAATCCTATTTACCTCATCCATGATCTTAGTAAACTCAGCATTGATGGCAGCTTGATCGTTATTTTGATCAGAATCACCTGTTCTTGAAAAATCAGGAGTAGATTCTTTGGTTTGAGGAGTTGAATCATCATTTTTTATTCCCTCAGAAAGCATTTGATTGTAATTTGATGCATCCGGATTTTTTAGACTTTCGATAAATGCTTCGAATAGAGGAGTTATTTCTTCTTCTGGTATCTCAAAATCAGGAACTGACTTCAATATGGCATCCGAAACTTCAGGATATTCATACTCAGGCAAATAATCCTCATAGCGTTCTTGATGTTTACTTGGCTCAGATACTTTTGTGATCTCACCTTGCTCATTCCATCTTTTATAAAATGTTTGGCCTACTTGAGGTCTGACACTTGAACTTTTGATCTGGCCATTTTTATACCAGTTTTTATATCCATAGTAGAACCCTTTGAAGAAACTTGCGCTTTTTATCTGTGTCCGATCATAATCATACCATTCTATGCTTCCGGCATTTCGATGATCCCTAAACATATCAATTCTGAACTCACCACTTTGATGGTTCACTCTTGCTTTCCAAATCTCATCATCGCGTCCAAATTTTACCAAACTGGAACTTAATGAGGTTTTCTCCAGCATATCATACTTCTTATATTTTGGATACTTAAATGCTCCAGCTCGAAGATGGATATCAGGGTGAGGTAAGTAAGTATTAGCTTCATAAATTTTAGTATAAGCTGCTTTACTTATAACATTATCTTGTCCATCGTAATACTTAACACTGATCTGACCTTCTTCATTTTTTGCATATGGACCGATCTTTTTAAATGGAGCTGAACTGCTCGCATTTCCAGTACCAGAGATATCGTTGTTTATGATAAACCATAATGATTTGGCAGTTCCATCTTTATTATAACTACTTCGACGAATCTGAAGATTACCAAATTTTATTGTTTGCACATGAGCTTTCATACCATCAGGTCTATAATACCAATACCATGTACCCAATTCCTGAAATATTCCATTTTTACTATACAAATGTTCTGCATAGTAGATATGCTCATTCTCCGTTCCAACTCCTTTTAATTGTTGTTCTCTGACAGTGCGAATAATACCCAATCGGTCAGGAAAACTTAATCCGTATTCATTGAAATCCTCAATGGAAATTATATCTGGTTCATTATCTAATTCGACATTAGTTCTAGCATGCCAATCATAGTTTTTATAGCAATCTAGAGGAGGCAGCGTATTATCTGAATTCAATTTGTTCTTATATTGAAGCACATCTACTTTCTGACCATCAATATAATATTCAACCTTATTTATTGTACCATCAGCTAAATAAGATACCCAAGGACCAACAGATTTATCCATTCGGTAGTAACCTGTTAACTCAAGATATACCTTCTTACTTGCTGCATCCTGATTAAACCTTCTGTAAGGTCCATGTTGCATCGCAAAGTTATCATGGAAAACTTCAGCATGTAAATACTTCATACCGGCATCAAAGTACATTTGATAGCAAATTGTTCGGCCATCTAATTTATGTCTAACCTGAATTCTAGAGACATATCCATACCAATCAGTTTCAGTATTAGCAGGTAGTGTAGTTTCCCAATATTTTCCATACCGAGGTTTGCTACTAGATTTTGATTTTTTCTTTTTCTTCTTCTCTGGTTCTTTCTCAGGCTCTTTCTTTTCAGGTTCTACCTTTTTCTTGATCTTTGAACCTGCGAATAGTCCTTGAGTATCTGGTTGAGGCTTATCCTTATCCTCATCTTTAGCTTCTTCTTTCTTTTCTGCTTTAGGTTTATCTTCTTTTTTCTTAGTAGCATTTGCTCCACAGAATTCATTATAAACTCTACTAAAGATCGGATCTACAACTCCAAGGTACTCGGTCCATCGTTCATTGTGATACCTTAAAAATTCTTGCTTCTTAGCGGCATCATCACTATTATTGATATTGCCTTTTATTTTTGTCCAGTCTCTTCTGGCTCTGGTGTTTATCTCATTATAAGCTTTTCTAAAATCGGCACAACTGGATTCATACTCTTCAAAATCTTTACACAGTTCCTCTACCTCATCCTGAAAATCTTCATAGTTCCAATTGTATTTATTATCTGTAAAATTCATCTTATCAATAGGACCACTATCGATAGAGGATTTGATCTTATTCAAATAATCTACATTGATTTTAAAATCGACGACAGCATCGTAATTGTCTTTTATATATTTCTGAATATGTGTAAAACTCGTTTTATTCTTTTCAGCTTTTGCAATGGTTAATTTAAACATTGCCATTTTTACATCGAGTTCTAAATTCTTAAGATCGGCCGCTTCATAAGCTTTATAATTTTCAATCGCATCATTAAAATTCCCATGGAGATCATATCCTAATTTTATAAAATTAGCTGTCCCAGCATTTTCAATGATTCCTTTTACAGCATCATAGCCCGTTTTTAACTGTTTTACTAATGCGATGAATTTTTCTTCATTATTAAAACGCCTAGCGGCACGCATACCCTCAATTACCACCTCTTGATTTGCTAATATGCGCTGACACTGAGCAAGTTTACTTTTCCAATAAGCCGCTCCTAATTGTGGGGGTAAATCTTTTCGTATGGTATAAGTAAAACTTGGATTCTTTCTTTTGGCTGCTTTATACATTTCATCGAAAGTTCCCTTTCGGCGTTCCTCATTCAGCTTAAAATAAATCTTATCAAGCTTGGCAATTGCANCATACATTCTTCTTTGTGAAGATAATTGATGAACCTCTTCAATATCATTGTTAATTCCGTTAACAATCGTTCGGATATATTGTGCTTCATCTTGTCCAATACAGAATATTGTATGGCATAATAAGATGCTAAACAGGCTTAGTTTTCTTAGAAATCGAGCATTCATAGCNAATCATTTTTTAAAGACTATATTCAGTCTATTCTTTATAATAAACCATTAGAGTGTTTCCAGCTTTTCTGGTGATCTTTCTACCTGATACAGTATAAACATCAGTAATACCACCATTATTGGTCAACGTGAGTGTATTTCCATTCAAACTCCATGTTCCGGTGCTTCCACCAATATAGTTTCCTGAGTTTTTAGGTTGATATTCATGCTTATAGGTTCCATCCTGATAAATAAAGATCCTGTTAAAGTTGGTTCTGTTATCTCCTGTGCTATAGTCAAATAAGTATCTTCCAACTATGGATGAGCTACTTCCACTGTTGTTTTGTCCTACTTTACCCATTAGTCCACTTAAACTATTTGATTGTCCTGTATTTCCAACTCCATCAATTTTAAATGATCCGGTTATTAGCTGAATATCTGAGCGATAATTTTCCGCTACTGATCTTGCAACCATGGCACTTAATACGTAAGCTTTATTATTCTGGAGTGTATAGAAAACTGCAATATCTACCTGATTTCCATTATAGACCATTGAATAGATCGCTTGTTTTCCAGGAATTCCATTTTTAGAAGTAAGGTCTTTCAGTTCAATACGATTAGCAGCACTGAACATGTTTTGCTCATACAATGGAATCAGTATTTCATAAGTCACTTGAGCATTAATTTCAAAGATGCGGATACTGGCTGCCGCATTCTGGTCGGCACTATAAAAATCATATACCTTATCGGCGCCATCCATATAGGCATTCTGCGACCAGCTGGCTGGTATATTAAGTTTAAACTTCCATTCAGTATCTATAATGTTCTGATTCATAGCAATTGTTGATATGAATAGACATATTACAAGGATCAATTGCTTTTTATGATGTAAGATTGTATTCATAATATTTCGATTAGGTTAATGTGCATTTTTAATTAGGAAAGATCACTCTAAAAGTGATCTGTGGAATATTTTCTCCATTTTCATTGATCAACTGATAGCTATCAATTATTACTTTCGGATTATTACCACCGGCGGCATTCCCCATACAAACCTTATTAGGTTCAATTGTAATAAAGCTATTTGAATAAACTCGATTTAAGGCATAGGTATCATAGCTTACTTCACTGTAAGGATCAGTATGTTCTGTTTGCAGCAACCCTCCCATAACCTGCAGTTTATCAGTACTATGACATAAATAAAAACCATAGCCAGAAAATTCAGTCATGTTAACAACTGCTCTTTGAGTGAAATCATATACCTGATAAGCTTTCATTGTATAAGTCTTATCTGTAGGTTCTTGTCGCTGATTTGTCTTCTTATTCGGTACGTTAAAGGTTGAATTGAAAGAGTAATAGTCGTCGATCTGTTGGTCATGGTAACTCCATAAGTTTCTGTTTCCTGCAACATAGCCGATATATGGCCCATTGAATTCCAGTGCCAATAAATGTGTCTCAGTATTTAAATCAACTTTTTTCCAGCGTTTACCACCATTTGTAGTGTGCAGAAGTGTTCCTTTATTCCCACATGCCCAACCTTCATCTTCGGTAACGAATTCAATATCATTAAAACTGTTTCTATTCGACATTTCCAATGCGCTTGCTTGTCGTTCCCAGCTTCGACCGCCATCTTCAGTTTTATAAACATGTCCCACATCTCCGCAGATCCAGCCTATGTCCTCATTAATGAAACTAATTCCATTCATGAAGTAAGGCGTTTGCGTAAAGCTCTCAAATTGAAACTTTTGCCAAGTATTTCCTCCATCTGTTGACTTATAAACAAATCCAACAAGCTTAGCTGTACGCTTTGGAAGGATATAAACAACATTAGTGCTCACCATAAGCACTCGGCTTAAATGTTCATTTGTACCAATATTTATGGTCTCCCAGTTCTGTCCACCATCAGTGGTTTTAATTACAGCTCCATTATCACCTACGGCTAAACCATTTTTGTGATCTATAAAACTGATACTTTGTAAAATTTCTTTTGTTGGGGTTGATTGCGCATACCATGTTGTTCCAGCATTATACGAGAACATGACCATTCCCTTTTGTCCACACATCCAGTTATAATGTCTGTTTATTGTGAAAATATCATTGCATGCATCTACACCATAGTGTTTATTGTTTACAATAAAACTATAGGTATGTTGTTCAGTTGTTTTGGAATCTATCTGAGCCTCCATAATATGAGCAGCATACATTGTGCTTTTACGTCCACCGGCAACATAAACTTTTGTTGAATTTCTAGGAGATGATAAATTCTTCATATTCATACTGATATGGGATTGCATAGGTTCCCATTCAGCATCTGATTCATCACAGTCCAGCCAAAAGGCTCTTTGAGCTGCAATATCTNTAGTAATATCTCCTGATGAATTCGATTTTCTTCCTTGTTTGGCTTTTCTAGCCGGCTCTTCATCATGGTGATAATCATTGATTTCTTCTTTTACTTTGCTACTTTGAGCTTGGATCTGGCTACCTGAGAAAAGTACAGCACCTTGATCAGTTGCTGACTGCTCTTCGCTTTCATTTGTAGCAGAGTTTTCGTAAAATGAATCAAATTCACTGTCGGTTTCATTAATAGTACTTGCACTTACACTAAATTTCTGTTCTGCAACAATTTGTCCGGCCACCGTAAATTCAATATGATAATTGCCTTCAGGCCAACCTTCATAAGGTTTTGAAAGAGAAGCGTTTGTACTGCCACTATTCTGATCAGATGGGGTTTGAAAAGTAGACTCATCGATCTTTATATTTGCATCATCATAAAACCATGTAATCATAATATTTTGCCCACTAACTTCCGATCGCCAATCAAAAACAACATAGAGATTTTCGGTATCAGGCTTNAAAATTAATGTTTCATTCAGAAGATCGGTTTTACCCGATAACTTATCCCCCATTCTTAAATTTGAGATTGCTACAGATTTGATTTCTTGATTAGTAGCGGGTGACGAGGAGGTGCCTCCCGAATTACCTTGGACTTTATTTGAGATCCCTCCAAGTCCACCACTACTTTGAGTTGAGGTATTTGCCAGTTTATAACCAGGTATGAGAAATGTTTTAAGTATTGAACCTACCTCAACTTGCTTTTGATCCATCATAGAAAGAGGAGCAATTGCCATTAATGTATATCCTTGATCTTTCTCTAAAACATAAAAGACTGAAATTCCGACATCTACACCATTATAATTAGCAGTGTAATTCGCCTGCCGACCGGGAATTCCATTTGAAGACTTCCTATCAATTAGTTCATGTTCAGTACTACCTGCAGGGATGTAATTCTCCTTAAAAACCTGACATAACAGATCCATATTCAATCCGGAAACTGCAGCAAATGATCTAACCTGAATAAATACATTCTCATCAGGACTTAAAAAGTCATAAACTTTATCAGTTCCGTCCATATACTCATTCAAGCTCCAGCTATCAGGTACAGATATGCTAAACTTGTACTTTTTATCATTATAATCTTTTGCGCTAATATTCAGAGAATTAGCAAAGACAATAATTACAACTAGGAGATAAGCGAATCTTTTCATCTTATAAAATTTGAAGAGTGGTCAAACACATTGTTTCTTATAGATTTTCTTATTGTATGCTAAAGGATTTAACAACATCTTTATCAAACCCTACAATACTAATGATTACCTCATAATCACCAGGAGGCCAACCATTTGTCGGACGAGATAGGCTCGATTGCATATTGACAGTTCCAATATTGCTTCCGGAATTAAGAGTTACGTTATCGATTGCGATCTTTTGTTGTCCCAGATATACCCATGCAAAGTTTACATCTGTGTTCTCTGGAGCGTTTTTAAGCTGACAGCTAACAAAAATTTCAGGTGTTGATGTTCCGAGGACTGGATTATCTGTAGGACACTGATTATCAGCTACACTTGTACAAACTCTTGCTTCATCAATATGAGCTGTTGTAGCACTACATGCTACGATTGTTATGATGGCAGCATAAATAAAAAAGGTTGTGATTTTCGTTTTCATGATATTTTTGTATGATTAATTTGTTATATGCTAATGAAGTGATATAGTGACACTTGCCACTATCCTATTTTCTTTCAAATGTGGGTAAACATAATAGGTACCTTTCTTTAGGACCGTACCTATTGCGGACTTATTCCTTGAAAAATCATGTATGGTTTGATCCTTTTTTACGATCCAGAATCCCTGACAATCGCCTTCAACTTTAAGGATGGTCATTTCTTTAGCAATTCTCACAGGTTTACACTTAAGACTTTTATTGAAAGTCTTTTCATCTATTGTTTGAGTGCCGGTAATAGTAATAACTGAAGTACTATGAGCAGTAAGGAAAGTGAGTAGTAATAGAAAAGAAAAATACTTCTTGATTAAACTCATTATTCAAAGATTTGAACATAAAACTAGTTCACATTCAAATAGAATAATTGCTTAATGAGAATACGTTAAGATATGATTAGATTTCGTAAAATAAGGCTATTTTAAAGCTCTCTGCCGGCTTTTTGGATCGTACTGATCAATTGGTCTTTCTTACGGGAAGAAACGGGCACACGGCTGTTATCTTTCATAACAACACTCCCACCATCGCGTTTGTCGAAATAATCTATATGTCTGGAGTTGATCAAATGCGATCGATGTACTCTGATAAAACCTACTTCTGATAACAGATCATCATACTCTTTTAAGGTTCTTGAAACCAAAAGTTTCTTTCCTGAATTCAAATAAAAGGTCGTATAGTTATTCTCCGATTCACATTGTATAATATCCTCTATACCAACTACATAAATTGCTTCAGTTGTTTTTAGAATGATTTTACCAAATGATCCTGAGTTCTTGTTTTTATTAGAATTGAATACCTCTAAATGAGTTTCAATATCAGAACTCTGCTCTTCCAGTTTAGCTACCACTCTCATTAGATCATCCGGACTCACAGGTTTAACCAAATAATCCAAAGCACTGAATCTAAATGCCTTCAAAGCATATTCCTCAAATGCTGTTACGAATACAACCTTAAAATTCTTCTTTGGGAAATAATTCAATAGATCGAATCCCGTACCATCTCCCATTTGGATATCCAGAAAAACCAGATCTGGTTTGTGATCATTAATACACTGAATTCCGGATTTTACACCATCTGCCTCAGCAATGATCTCAATGTTTTCAGCATACATCCCGATCATCATACTCAGTGTTTCTCTGGGTGTGATCTCATCATCAATAATAACTGCTTTTAACATAATTTTATATTAAGTTCATTGGTATTCTTAAGCTAACTTTTGTACCACAAGCGTTAGAGTTCTCATCATATAGGTCTTCTATCAAACATGAGATCTGTGCATTATATTGCTTTTTGAAGAATGCTATTCGTTCTTCTGTGATCTCAGTTCCATACGACTGATGATCCTTTAAATTCCTTTTTAGTTTAGCTGAAGCTTCTCTCCCAATACCATCATCCTCAATAATATAAATCAATTGATCCTCTTCTTGATCTATACTGATCCTGATGTGCCCCAATGATTCTTTTTTACTTACTCCATGTTCAACTGAATTCTCAACAAAAGGTTGAGCAAGCATAGGTGGAATTTTAATAAACATCAGATCCAGATCTTCGTTAACATCAAAACTATATTCGAATTTCTCTTTAAATCGTTGTTTTTGAAGACTTAAGTAATAATTCATCAATTCGATCTCTCGCTCCAAGGTTATAAACTCCTCCTTTGTATTATCCAGGATAAGTCTCATTAGTCTTGAGAATTCAGCTAAATATCTAGCTGCACTCTTTTCATCTTTCTTATAAATATAACCTTGTATAGCAACCAAAGCATTGAAAATAAAATGAGGATTTATTTGAGCCCGTAACAACAGCTCTTTGGATTCTGCAAGATTTTTCTTTGTCAGCAAGCGCTGATAAGCCCCTAAAATAATAACTATCAACACTATAAGCACAATCAAGATACTTAGTATAATAAACCAGTTCTGTTTCCAGAATGGACTTTTAATACTTATCGCAAGCGTTTTAACTTTCACATCATTCCAATTACTATTATTGAGAGCTAATTGTATTTCAAGCTCATAATCACCGGGTTGTATGTTTGTATATTTCGCAATGAGGTCGGTATTTTCTATATAATTCCAGTTGTTCTCCAGTCCATTCAATCTATATCTGTAGCTATAATTTGATGAAGCAGTTAGATCCGAGTTTGAGAAACCTATAGTAAAAAAGTTCTCATGGTAATCTAATTCAACCTCCTGTTTTAGAGCTAGATTTGGAATTTTCACCTCTCCTTTAACACTAAGGCTTGTTAAAAATATATTAGGTAGGATTTGTGTATTAAGTACAGCTGTCGGATCAAATAGTACTCCTCCATTCTTACCCCCAAAATAAAGTCTGCCGTCCTGTAGTTTCGTTGAAGCATGAAAATCCATGTTCATAATAAGATCATTGAGTGCAGGAGAAGAAATACTGAAATTCCATAGCGGATTGAAGCAAATAACACCTTTATCTGTTCCAAGCCATAAATTCCTTTCGCTATCTTCCTGAATTTCATAAACATAATTACAAGGTAAGCCTTTCTCCATCCCCCAAACCTTGAAACTATCAGATTGTTCTACATACTGTAATAAACTATCTGCTGCTATCCAGATTGTACCATTTGAACTTTGAAAAATATCATGAATAGTTAACTTCTCAAATGAAGTATTTATTGATTCCTGATCAAAGTACCAATCTACGCTATTAGCCTCTAAATCATACTTATGCAGGCCGGATTCTGTAGTACCGATCCAAAGAATCTGCTTAGAATCAACTAAAAGCTGTGTGATCAATCGGGATTCGAATTCTTGCTTAAGTTTTGATTTTAAGGATTCTTTGAATTCCCCATTAATCCTGTCAAATA
>PARP01000011.1 GCA_002711565.1 Bacteroidota bacterium | reverse complement strand
TTCAACATCAAGAGAAAGAAGAACAGAAACAAGAGAATGATAATATAAATTATAAACTCTTTTAGAGTTAAAACAAAGCCACCACTTCTAGTGGTGGTTGTTTACTTTGTGTCGATGGATTCAATATCTTTGAGATACGAATCCATAATTATGATCAAAAAAATTAGTCTTAGCTTATTATTGAGTGTTTGCATAACTCTATTAACAGCGCAAACACTACAGGAATATGTTCATTGCTTCTCAACAGACTCTCTCATTGATCTTATCGTTGAACAGCAGTCGACTGGCACAGACTATTTTGATGAAGGTATGTTTCCATCATACCGTCAGCATACCATGAGCAATAAGTTTTGGAAAGATGAGAATCTGTTCTTTTCTCAGATCATTCTTTTTACGCTGGGAAATTATATTGAATATTTCGATGAAAGACAGGATAGTTTGTATAATTCAATGCGAATAAAAATGATTAAGAATTATCCAAAGTTTAAAAACCCGGATGGTAGGAATACTTATAATTTCTGGAAGACAAATCCTTCTGATCACTTTCCAAATAGTCCGTTTTTTAGTAAGCATAGGAAGTTTAAGATCCCTGACGATATGGATGATACCAGCATTGCTTTTATGATCCTGGATGCTGATTCTATAGCCCTACAAGAATTGAAGCAAGAGATGATAAAACATACGAATCAATATAAACTTCAAGTCAAAAACATCTTTAAGCGTTATAGGAATTATCAAGCTTATTCAACCTGGTTTGGAGAAAATATGCCTATTGAATTTGATATATGCGTTCTCGCGAATATTCTTTATATGGTTCATTATTTTGATCTTGAGTTGAATCATTATGATCGGGAATCCTTAGATATGTTGGAAGCTATGATTAAATCTGGTGATCATTTAAAATATTCAGAATACCTGTCTCCGAATTATAAATCGAATACTTTGGTGTTATATCATTTAGGTCGATTTATTGCAGATTGTAAACCAGCGCAATTGATGCCTTGCATTCCACAGCTTAAAGCGGAGATCAAACAAGAGATGAAGAAGAATAAGTCTTTTATGGAGTTAGTTTTGCTAAGTTCAACTTTGATGAAGTTAGGTGAACAACCAGAGGAGTATATACTCCATAAACGGATTGATTACAATGAAGAGTTTTATCCGTTTTATGTAGCAAACATGGCATCTATGATGACAGATCCCTTGAAAAGATGGTTTGCCAAAACAGATCTTTTCTCTATTAACTATGTATGTCCCGCCTACAATTATGTAATGATCCTCGAGAACAAAATGCTACGATTAAAGTTTGAATAATTTAACCCCTCTATTTAGGTAAATTCATACATCACTCAATTCCTATTTTATTTTTACGATTTTACAAAGTGTAAAACTTTACATTTTAGTGTAAAAAATATTTACACTTATTTGGAGTGTCTGTCCTTTATTTGTGCTTTTAAGTGTCACGAAATCAGATTTATACGATAAAAGGCATGGTTTTAGGCTTATCATGTACAACCTAATCAAAAAATAAGAATATGAAGTATAGAAGTATTATCTACATGATAGCTTTAATGATCCTCTCAAATGGATTATTAGCGGAAGAAAACCAATCAAAACACACTACAGAAGAATTTCAGATTTCAACTCCTAAGAGTAATTTGAATGCAGTCTTATACAAGAAAAATGAGTCAGCTAAATCGCCTGTTGTGATCCTTTTACACGGTTCAGACCGAGGAACTATTGATGATTATGAAGAGTTTGCACTTGGAATGCTTAACTCAGGATATGCGATCTTAAGTTATGATAGTCCCGGTAAAGGTAAATCTACTGGAAATTCATTCGGTGAAACATTTGAAGATCGACTTAAGGAGGTGCGCTCGATTATAGACCATCTAAAAACCAGATCAGATATTGAAGCTAATATGATCGGCTTATGGGGCATTAGTCAGGGTGGATGGATCTGTCAATACGCAGCAGCAAGTTTCGATGACGTTGCCTTTATTATTCCAGTTTCTGGTCCCGGAGTTGGCGTTGTGGATCAGGAAATTTACAGAGTTGAACAACAAAGTATTGCAGCAGGGCTTTCGGAACGTGAAGTAAAGAAAGCGGTTTTGATAAGAAAGCTGTTAGTAGACGCAATCGCCCCACATCCTGTGTTTGAATTAGAAATAGAGAACGAAAATTATGATGATGTTGATTGTCGTGATTTTAAATCGATGATTTATGGGGGGCTCCCGGAAGATAGTGTGTTGACCAATATGCTTCCAGTACTCGAAAGAATACAGGAAAAGGATTGGGCATTTAGTCTGCATATCGAACATTTTCTACCTGTATTAAAATCGATGCCGCCGCAAGCTTGGCCAGCTGTGAAAGTTCAGTTTGCACAAACTATGAGTTTTGAACCTACTGACTATTTAAGAAAAATTAAAGTACCTACGCTAGCGATCTTTGGTGATAAAGATCTTTCGGTACCTGTAAAAGAAAGTGTAATGATTTATAAATCAGAGTTTAGAAAGTCTGGTAATAATGATCTTAGAGTGATTGTGTTTGAGGATGCAGATCATGGGATCAGAGTTAAAGGAGAAAGGGGTGCTAAGTTTTATCCATCAATTAATGATTGGTTAAAGAATCTCTATAAGAAATAATTGACAAAGGTCAAGTTTAATGCTGTGACATTTCTTGTAATTCTGCGTCTTATATATAAAATTTGCATTCTTAATCTAATTAAATCGAATAATGAAAAAGATACTATTAATATTACTTATAATCTCTTCCTTTAGCCTTAATGCTCAGGAAAGTTTTACTGCTGATCGCCCGGGACAAACAGTTTCAGCCTACCTATTACCAAAAGGTGCATTCCAAATTGAAGCAGGGTTTAATTATTCCGGATCAATTTTGTTTGATGATGATGATTTGGACAGATCCTATTCATTACCTCATATCATGTTGAGATATGGATTGCTTGATTTCCTGGAATTGAGAATTGAAAATCAATATCAGATCTGGGATAGCCATTTCGGACCAACTCAAAAAGGCTTGAATGATTTTAAATTCAGTACTAAACTCGATCTTTTAAGTAAGCAGGATGTATTCAATCTAGCACTTGTATCATACGTGACATTTCCTCAGGATGATTCTCCATTGAGTGAAGGAAAATATACATTCGGTAGTGCAGTAGCAGCTAATTTACAAGTTAGCGATGGTTTTTTTGCAGCAGCGAATTTAGGATTCTATAAAGATGGAAATCAGATTTATCACGCGATATATAGTGTTTCTGCAACTTTAGCATTATCGGAAAAATGGTCGATGTTTGGAGAATTTTACGCTGATACTTTTGAACCTGAGTATGCTAATTCAAGAACTGAAACCGGAATCAATATCGGTGTTTCAAAAATGTTTGGAGATTCATTGCAGTTAGATACATTTTTAGGTAAAACACCTCTTGTAGATGGTCCTAGTTTTAATCTTGGAATTAGCTGGAGATTATAAACGAACTTGAATAATTCATTTCTATATCATCTTATAAATAAAGATCCGGAGAAGTATATGGCTATCTCCGGATTCTTTAATAATTACCCTATTGATGATTATATAATTGTCAATGATTGCGCTCTGATAGAAGGTAAAAGTGACCGTAAATGGAAACATCTGATTGCATCAAATATTGATGAGCTGAATTGCCTTTTGGAGAAAATAGACCTGCAAAAAGCAAATTTTTATGGAGTAGAGAATTGGGTCAGAGAGTATCTCGAATTGAATCATCATGTTGAAAAGATTTTCCCTACAATGAGGTATATCTTCCCCCACTCAACAGTAAGTTTTGAGCAGGATCATGAAGTAAACTCATTAATTTCTGAGGATGCTGATCATATTTATAGTCATTCTGATTATAAGGATGTTACACCAGTTCATTATATTGAGGAACGTATCCAAAATGGTATATCATCAGGAATAAGACTTGATGGAGTTCTTGTGGCATGGGGAATTACTCATGATGATGGCGCTCTTGGGTTTCTTAATGTTCTGCCGGAATACAGAATGAATGGGCTTGCAAGATCCATTATGATCAACATGATCTCACAAGTCTTGAAACAGAATAAAACCCCATTTGCCAATATTGTGATCGGCAATGAGGCTCCCATGCGATTAGTTGAAACTTTTGGATTTAAATATGATCGTCCGCTTAATTGGGTGCAATTGAAATAAAATCCATTTCACTTTTGTATTAAAAATCAGCTTGTTTATTAGACCGCAATTATAGGAAGTCTAGATTCTTCTGTTTATGCTTCCAGAATATGAGATTTTCTTAAATTAGTCATGCCAATTAAATTAATCAATCATGAAAAGAACTCAAATTTCGATTTTGTTTTTTAGCTTGATCTTCATCCTCGGATTAAGTATGAATGCTGAAGCACAATCTATTGAAGAACTAAAAAAAGATGTAAAATCGCTAAAAAGAGCAAATGAGAATTTGCGACATCGCCTGGATCAGATCCATAAAAGTATAGACGACTTGCTCTGGTTCCAGCGTGTTGGAGATATTGCACATGTAGACAAAGTTTATATGTATGGACCTCCAAGATCAGATCAGCAGATCAAGAATAAAACAGCTATGGGTGCCAATAATCCTGTTAAATTCTGGTCTTATGTTTATATTCCAAAGAATATTGACGTTAACAAGAAGTACCCATTAATGGTACTTCCACATGGTGGTGTTCATTCAAATTTCGGAACTTATTATACCCATATTGTAAGGGAGTTAATTTCTCAAGGTTATATCATTGTTGCTGCAGAATATCGTGGTAGTACCGGATATGGCAGAGGTCATTATGAAAAGATCGATTACGGTGGGCTGGAAATTCAGGATGTGAATGCTAGTCGTGACTATATGCTTGAGAATTATGATTTTATCGATAAGAATAGAGTCGGGATCATGGGATGGAGCCATGGTGGTATGTTAAGTCTTCATAATATTTTCGAATATCCTCAAAACTATAAAGTTGCGTATGCAGGTGTTCCTGTAAGTGATCTAATTGCACGAATGGGTTATCAAACTCAAGGTTATAGAGATTTGTATTCAGTTGATTACCATATAGGGAAAACAGCTTACGAAAATGTTGAAGAATATAAGAAAAGATCTCCGGCTTGGAATGCTCATAAATTGCAAACGCCATTATTGATACATACCAATACAAATGATGATGATGTAAATGTATTGGAAGTAGAACATCTTATCAAATCATTAAAAGCAGAAGGCAAAAAATTCGAATATGAGATCTATCAAGATATTCCTGGTGGCCATTCTTTTGATAGAATGGATACAAAACACGCTAAGCAGGTTAGAGTAAAGATCTATAAATTCTTAGCGCAGTATCTAAAGCCTCCAAAGCCGATCAATAGTGTGAAGAAGTTGCAAAAAGCAGCTTATAAATACTAGATCTCACTTAAAGATTTATCGAAGGCATGAGGCTCATTGAGTCCGTGCCTTTTTTTTTATCACTTTTTTTTGGGTCGGATTTTATTATCTTTAATTAATAATCATTACATCGATTCATGTTAAAAAGACACTTTTCTCTTTTTAGTTATTTGATCATTTTTATATGCGGTTTTTTGATCTATTCCAGTAGTTTGAATGGAGATTTTTTGTTTGATGATGGAGTACATATCGCCAAACAATCATTTATTACTGATCTTTCAAACTTTACTGATCTTTCCTATTGGCAGGATGTAGATCAACGCCCTTTAGCGGTTTATAGTTTTGCATTGAACTATCACTTCTTCGGATTCTCAGAAATAGGTTTTCATATTGTAAATGTTCTAATTCACATTCTTAGTGCAATTATCATTTATCTTTTCGTTAGCTCAATACTGGTAAGATTTAAATCTAATGTAATTGATGAAGATCTGAAACCAGCCTTTGCCCTATTTGTAGCACTAATTTTTTTAATACATCCATTACAAACACAATCAGTGAGTTATATTGTTCAACGAATGACTTCCATGAGTGGGATGTTCTATTTGTTGGCGTGCTATTCATTCCTAAAGTTCAGATTGTGGTTTTATACTAAATATGATTCCAAAACTTTACTTTTTTTAATAATATTTGTTTTAAGCGCAATTGCAGCGATACTATCTAAGCAAAATACAGCCAGCCTCCCAATTGCATTGATCTTTATTGAGTTCTTCTTTGTAAGAGACAGATTAGGTTGGATCAATCGCAGACTTGTTTTTTCATTGCTTATTTCAATACTATCATTTTTTACAATTTTTGCAATTGTTTATGGTTTACCGGCCGAGACAGATGAAATAACTCACTTGCAATATTTCTATACTCAATTGAAAGTTATACCTAAATATTTCATGCTCTTTATACTACCAATATCTCAGAACATTGATCATGATATTGCTACTTCACTCAAGTTGAGTTTAACAGAAATCCTAGGATTTTTATTTTTGATCAGCATACTTATAGTAGGTATAAAGATCAGACATAGAAAACCATTGGCCGCGTTTGGGATTTTCTGGATTTTTATTTGCTTAAGTGTTGAGTCTTCAGTGATCCCAATTACGGATGTGATGTTTGAACACAGAATGTATCTCCCATTATTTGGTATAGCATTAGTCTTAGGTGATGTTCTTATTAGTTTGCTCAAGAACCGAAAGATATTAACTGTGTTAGCATTACTGCTTTTGATCTGTTTCGGGACATTGTCACATGCAAGAAACTTTGTATGGCAGAATGCAGAGAGTTTATGGACAGATGCTGTTGAAAAATCACCTGATAAAGCACGTCCTCATTTAAAGTTGGGGGTATCCCATTTTATGGAAGGTGAAATTAATAACGCGATCATTCTATTTGAACGAGCCACTCAATTGGATTCAACTGACAACGAAGCTTGGTTTAATTTAGGAGAATGTTATCAGTTATTAGATTCTACAAATAAAGCATTTTATGCTTATGATCAGGCAATGCTCAAGGATCCGAGATTTGCACTTCCTTATGTTGGGAGAGCAGCGATATTTAGAGAGCTAGGAAGCTATGAGCTTGCATTGAACGACCTTACTGAAGCCATAAAAAGAGATAATAAACAAGTTGATTTCTACCTTTACCGGGCAGATCTGTACCTTTTTCTGGAGAATTATCAATTTGCATATCGCGATTTTACAGAAGCACAAACTTTATCACCTCGATCTATTGAAATATATCACCAATTAGCTAGATTATTCATAAAAATGCGTGAGTTTAAAATGGCACTAGACTATCTGAATGAAGCCACTTCACTTGATCCCATCAATGTGTTAAACTATCGACTTAAAGGGATTTGTTATGCTGAACAAGGATTATTCGATGACGCAATGAAAAATTTTGACCTGGCAATTGAACTTGGAGATATTGAGTCTAAAAATCTTAAATCAAGAATAAGCCCTCAAGAAGAATGAAGATCCTTGTTATTATACCTGCATATAATGAAGCCGAATCCATAGGTAATGTGATCTCCTCATTCGGGCAGGATAGACCTGAACTGGATCTGTTAGTTGTTAATGATGGATCCATTGATGAAACTTCAGACATTGTAAGAAAGTATGAGAATGTGAAGTTGATCGAACTACCTTTCAATCTTGGTATTGGGGGTTGTGTTCACTGCGGGTTTATCTATGCAGCTGCGAATAATTATGATATCGCTATTCAGTTTGATGGTGATGGTCAGCACTTGATCTCTGAAATAGAGAAGATTTTGGATCCAGTACTTGAAGGGGATGTAGATTGTATGATCGGTTCCAGATTTTTACAGGATCATGATAGTTTCAGACCTGCATCAATTAGAATGATCGGAATAAGACTATTGAGAGCATTTAGCTTTTTATTGATCAGGCAGGGAATCTCGGATCAAACATCCGGTTTTCGGGCTTATAATAAAAGATGTATTGAATTCTTTGCCGAACAATATCCCGATCATTATCCCGAACCGGAACTTATCATTATGCTTGGGAGGCATGGTTTCAAAATAAGTGAGGTTTTTACTCAAATGAGAGAACGTCAGGGAGGTGTTTCTTCAATACCCGTATGGAAAGGGCCTTATTATATCATCAGAGTATTACTGGCTATGCTAATGGCCTATTTAAGAACATTCAATCATTCATTAAATAAATAGTTATGGAATCTGTAAGAATACAATATATTGCGATCGTTGGTAGCGCTTTGTTACTATTGTTCATTTTATATTTGATCCGACAAAAACGATTGAAGGAAGAGTATTCTTTACTATGGCTTTTCTTTGGAGTATTATTCCTTGCAATAGCACTTTGGAAAGACTTATTGAATCATATCGCAGAATGGATCGGAATTGCATACCCGCCAGCTGCTTTATTTCTGGTTCTTTTGATGGCTTTATTTGTGATCATGATCGAGTTTTCAGTGATCATTTCCAGACATTCCAGATGGATTCGTAAAATGGGACAGGAAATAGGCTTGATGAAGACAGAGATTGAAGAACTTAAGAAGAAAGAATCAAACGATCATAAAGCTTAAGATAGGAGTCAACACTAGTCTCCAAATGATATTCTTTAACCATTATTTCCTGGAAATTCGATTCATAAGCTTTATTAAGTGCATTTATAACCCCATCAGTATTTAGTGGTTCAATAAGGATGTGTTTACCTCCTACAACTTCTTTTAATGCAGTATTTAAATTAGAAAGGATTGGTACACCTAAAGCAACAGCTTCAGCAGCAACGAAACAAAAACCTTCACTCTGAGACGGGATCACAATGCATGAAGATGAAAATAAGATCTCTTGCAACTTTTCTGGCCTTGGAGATTCATAATGAATTAAATTATTGCTCAATCCGGCCTTGTCAAATTCATTAACTATATAGTTGTAAATGCTAATAGGATGTGAAGGACTGATCAATTTAAACTTCACTTCAGGATGCAATTTGATAAAGTTTATTGCTGCAGGAACCAGCATTTCAAGCCCCTTGGAAATGCCTAACCTCCCCAAATAACAAAATGAAAATTCTTCGGGTTTTTTCCATTCTTTTCGATAGTCATCATAATTGATCCCATTGTAAATTGTAGATATCGATTGTTTTACGCCTGCTTTTTTTAAAGCCGAAGCTGTAGATTCAGACACAGCCACAAATTCAGAAAATTTAAGCTTTAGAATAGATCTTTCATAAATACGATATGCTCTCTTCAATAAATAAGAAGTGAATGGAAGTTTGTACCAAAGTTTATCCCAAACTTCGTGAAATGTGATCAGTGAAGGCGTTCCGCTTAGCTTTGCAGCAATTCTTGCAGGTAATGCAGCAGAATAAGAAGATGTGTGTATGATATCTGCTTCTTTGGCGAGCTTTAAAGCTTTTGGGATCGAGAACAACGAAAAGAACAATCGATTAAACGTTTTTATTCTGTAAATGTTAACACCGTTTATTACTTCATGTTCAGGTAGATCCTTTTCCGATTTTCTGGTAAGTACACTTACACTGTATCCTTTGGGAGGAAGTGATTCTGCNAGTGTTTTGAATAACTTTTCAACTCCACCGATATTCGGGTAATAGTTTTCCAGTACAAATAGCACTTTCATGTTTAGAGTTGATTTAGTTGATTAGTAATTATACATGTGAACTTTTCCCAGGAGAAATTCGCCGCTTGATGAACTGCTTTTAATTGCAAGTCTTTCTGCAATTTATCTTCAAATAGACTGATCATTTGTTCTTTGAGTTCTAATGGAGAGTTTGGATTGAAATATAATGCAGCTCCACTTCCTACTTCAGGTAAACTAGATGTATTCGAAATTATGCAAGCTGTTCCACAAGCCATAGCTTCCAGAACAGATAAACCGAATCCTTCGTATAAACTCGGATAAATGAATGCTTCGGCATGAGAATATAAGTATGGAAGATCTTGTCTGTTTGCATACCCAAGCAGTATGATGTCTTCTTTAAATTGATGTTTTAAGAAGCGTTTATAAAAGTTTGTCGATTTCCATCCAAATTCACCTGCAATAACCAGTTTTACTTTTTTCTTATAGGATCTTCTAAATATATTATATGCTTCCAATAATGTGGTTAGATTCTTCCTCGGCTCAATGGTTCCAAGAGTGAAAAAATAAGGTTCAGAAACTTTGTAGTGATCCAAAACATCTCTTGATTTTCGGTTTTTAAAAGTCTCTCTTTTTCCTAAATGTGCCACAATAGTCTTTCCTAAAGAATCTTTAGAGAACTCATGAATGTCGGTTTGTGTATGAACAGAATTAGTAATAATTAAATCCGCTTTAGTTATAACCGTCTTTAAAAAGAGTTTATGAGCAACTACACTTCCAAATGGATGATATTTAGGGAAAAGTAGTGGTGTTAGGTCGTGAATACAAGTCACTCTTTTGATATGTGATGGGAGGTTGAATGGACCAAAATGTGCAGGTTCAATAACAATATCCGGATTTAGTTTCTTGATGAGTTTAGGTAGCGTATGAAATTTTCGGATCGGGTCATTTCTAAGAAATCGTATGCTGTTTTTTAAGCTGATATGCTCTATTGTATCATCGATCTTTTTCTTATTGAGTTTGATGATCGTATACTTATTTTTCTTGTCGATGCGAATTAAATGCTTAACCAGATTTATGGTGAAATAATAAATTCCGGCAAGTTGTTGATCGATCGGATCAGCAATGATGATGATATGTTTATTAGTATTTTTCAAAATATGATCTCTCGCGCTGAAGAATGTATCTTTTAAAATTAGTTAAATCACGTTTCAGAAAAAAGTTCTGCATTCCTAAAAGTTTCCATTTATTGATCCTGATCTCTAACTTAACTTCTCTTCTGGACATTATTGAAGTGTTGAAACCTTTGGATATTAACCAGTTTAAGGAACTTAGCTGAATCCTTAGATATTTTGGCCTCCAGAATAAGATATCGGTCATCAGAATAGCTACAAACCGAAATATGAATGGGATCAAATGTATGATAAGAATCCTTTTAGGAATCAACTTCAAATAGGTATAAAAAATACTTTTTTGAATCTGTAAGCTATATTTAAAATCGAATATCTTTTTGATCGACCTACCTAATTTATGATGTACAATGGCTTCCGGAAGTAAATAAGATCGGTAATTGGATAGAATTGCTCTAAGTCCGAATTCGGCATCTTCATAACCAGTCTCAAAAAATGGATCAAAAAAACCAATATCCTTTAGCATCTTAACTGAATATATTGCTGCACCTCCACACGCACCAATATTGTTTATCTTCTCAGAATATAAAGAAGAACTTTCATTATGTCCTAAAGGTATAATCTCACCACTACTTAGCATTTTATGGCCAACATTATCGATCAGATGACGCTCCCAATAATTGATCATTTTGCAACTTAACATATCAGGATCATTACCTGCGATCTCTTCTCGGATAAGTTTAATGCAATCCTGCTCAACAATGGTATCATTATTTAATAGCATTATATGAGAATGATCTGTTTCGATAAGAAGTTCGAAGATTTTGTTATGCGCTTTTGTAAAGCCCAAATTCTCCTCATTTTCATAAAAAGTAAGTCTTTCCTTTTCAGAAATAAATGTCTTTAATTTTTTTTTGTCTTCTATCTCAGAATTATTGTCGATCAAATGAACATGGAAACCCTGATCACTTCCATCAAATAATGAAATCAAGCATTCGATGGTGTCTTCTGAACCATTCCAGTTAAGAATTACAATGGGTAATATGTTCTTTTGGATGGTCATCTTTTATTCAGGATTCTTAGTATCTGAGCATCATATCGATCAGACCGAAGTTCATTTTCTATTCGTTTATATGCATTAGATTGAATAGATAACCATTTCTCTTCGTCAAAATATAGTTTGAGGAGTTTCTTAGCAAAGTCTTTAGCATTAAGATGGCATGAGATCATGTCTCTGTCTTCTGTCCATTTCAATTGAAATTGTAGAATTTTAGTAGCAATAATTGGGATCCCATTAGATGCTGCTTCGTGCAGTTTGTGAGGTATCCCTGAAGCAAAACGTGTAGGGGCAATGAAGATGCGATGTTGATCGTACAGATATGATAGGTCTGGGATTTTTCCCATGAATTTAATATTGGGATGATCAACCTCTTTTTGTAAGTCCGTATTATATGATCCAACGACCGTTAGCTTGATTTCCGGATGTTCTTTAATAATTAGTTCTAATATCTCATTCCTGAACCATTTTACAGAATCCGTATTCGGGGAATCAGGGTTCTCGAGATTTCCTACAAAAAGTAGGTTTTTACGATTCGAGAAATTGGAATTGCTATTTCGGTTTTTTAAGGTATGCCCAAGAACATCAATAGCGCTTAATCCATAAGTGCTGAATCTATTTGCATCAGCACTGGAAACACAAACTAAAGTGTCTGCTTTCATTGCTAGTTTGACCTCTCGTTTTGTTTGGATCAATAAGTTTCTATCGTTAATCGGTATCCCTTTTAATCTGAATTGCGATTTGATCCGATCAGCAAAGATCGCTTCAGCATCATAAACCAATAATGCTTTTCTTGCAAACTTTCTGATCATATCAATGGTGATATCCATATTGTGAGGTCTGCTTACCCATACGATATCATAATAGTCTTTTCTACTGCGTATGAAATCATTAAAGTCTAGATGCCCAGAGTCCTTAATAACCTCTATAAATGGTGAAATGTCCTTATAAACTTCATCCCATTCTTCTCTATGCAGATGATTTAACGGGAATATTGTAAGTTGATAGCCTAATCTCTGAATTCGATTAGCAATCTCATTAGCCCTGGTAAGTCCGGCTCCAAGATCAGCGTGTGGTACACGGTCATCAATATATAAAACCTTCTTTACGAATCGTTGATTAGCAGCATACCTGGCATTTAAAATGTTTTTAGGATTCGCTTCGTAGTGATTTTCAAGACAATCTTTATGTTTATTCAAAAAAGTTTGCTGATTCCTCTTCTGCAATGCAAATGCCTGTGCTTGATTTCCACTCCCAAATTCAAAATGCGTAATCTCAGAAGCTGCAGAATAAATGCATTTATATCCCTTTTTCTGAAGCCACATGCAGTAATCTGTTTCTTCATAATAAGCAGGGAAGAAAGATTCATCAAATCCTCCATAATTTCTAAATAGATCAACTTTTGTCATTAAAAAAGCACCGGAACAATAATCAACCTGTCTGTTAAAGCTGAATCGATCAAGATCAGGATCTTCATTTCTGCCATATCCCTGGCATGATCCGTCTTTCCAAACAATACTTCCGGCTTCTTGTAAGCTGTTATCAATACCTTTGATCTTTGCTCCAATAGCAGCTGTCAGTTCATCATTTTGTAATATCGATAGTGCAGATTCTATGCTATTCTTATGTATTTCTACATCATTATTGAGAAATAATAAATATGGTGTTGAGACTTTCTCAATTACCTGATTACATGCTTTTATGAAATGTAAATTCTCATGATTGTAAATGATCTTGCAGTTTTTTAGCTTTTTCAAGATCTCATGAGTTTTGTCAGTAGAATTATTATCTATAATGAAAAGCTCAAATGCTAAGTTGGTATTTTTTACGATGCTCTGAAGGCAATGTAATGTAAAAGGTGCAGAATTGTGAAGAACCAAGACGATGCTCAGCTCTGGTTCATTATTGTTGAATATTATGCTTGTATCCGACTTGATGAAGATATCGAGCTCTTCTTCAAGCATCTGCTTATAGTCGAACTTATTGATCCCTTTTCGAAAATTTTGATCAGTCTTTTTTGCGTTTTGTTCTAAAAGTAATAAGAAGTTATGGCTCATTAGATCAGGACTTTCAGTTTTCAATGCGCGAATAAAGATCTTGATCTTTTTAAAGCTCATCGCCTTGATGAATGAAACAGGAGAACATAAAGCTTGGAAGCCAAGCTTGAAAATTGAAATTCCAAAATCCTTAAGTGTTGTAAAAAAGTTTTTTCTGGTATAAAACAGATGGTTGGCTTTGCTCATGAATATTAATTGAACAGGAAAATTTATTTAGTGCTTCTTAAAGGTACATAATTCTATAGCTTTAAAGCAAATTGAGTTCAGTACTTCGTCTTAAAATTTCACTTCCTCTTAAAATATGATTAAATTAGATTATCGTTTCCAGATATTTTACAATTATGAGAACCAAAGTATTAATGATTAGTTTACTGATCTGTTTAGCATTACCAGTTCAGATGATCGCCCAATGGTTAAACCCTAATGATGAGATCTTTAAAGATTATTACCGACGAAGTCAATTGCTGGGTGATCTTTCTGTTAACAATTCATTCAGCATTTTTCCGATGGATCTTGAATTCTCTGAGTCCATTGAAGATTTATATTCTCCCTTAAGATTAGGAGATGAGAATGATCTGAGTTTTACCAGTTCCAGATATTCTCTGCTGGGCCGTGAGGCTGAGTTGAAGATCCTTCCTTTTCAATTTGGCTTTCAGTATAACTCTCATCATCCAGAAGGAATCAATGATGGTGCGATGTATCCAACAAAAGGAATACAACTATTCAGCACAGGTGGATTTGTATTTGAATGGGGTGCCCTTGAGATAAAATTTCAACCTGAGGTAATTTATGCTACAAATAAAAACTTTGAAGGTTTTCAATTTGTTTATAATGGGTCATTCTATGAATCTCCATATAACACATTAATTGATCTCCCCGAACGATTTGGAGTTGATCCATTTACAAAAAGTACGTTGGGACAATCGAGCATAAGGTTAAATGTAGGTTCAGTTTCCTTTGGGCTATCAAATGAAAATTTATGGTGGGGCCCTGGTATGAGAAATAGTTTAATTATGACAAATACCGCACCTGGTTTTNTGCACTTTACTTTTAATTCTAGAAAAGCAATTTCAACCTTACTAGGATCGTTTGAATGGCAATTAATATTCGGTAAACTCAATGGATCTAAAAGAATACAAGGACTTAGAAATGAATGGCGGTATATAAATGGTCTCGTAATTACGTATAAACCTAAATGGATTCCAGGTTTGTTTCTAGGATTGACTAGAACTTTCACAGTTTATAATGATGATTTAGGCAATAGTTTAAATGACTTATTGCCAGTTGTAATTCCTTTCGGGAAAAAAGCAGCCGGTGGTGGAAATGAGGATTCTAAAGGAAGAGATCAAATTGCATCTGTTTTTTTTAGGTGGCTTTTCCCAGAATCACATTTAGAAATTTATGCTGAATACGGTCGTGAGGATCATGCTTGGAATACTCGCGATCTTATTGTTCAGCCAAATCATACAGAAGCTTATATCTTTGGATTCAGAAAGCTTCTTCCTCTTAAAAGATCTGAGTTTTTAAGTTTGTTAGTTGAATTAACACATTTGGAGGCTAATCCAGTAACAATTAATCGAAACGGTGGCAGTTGGTATGAGCATGGAAGTGTTGAGCATGGTTATACCCACGAAGGTCAGATGTTAGGAGCAGGAATAGGACCAGGTAGTAATCTTCAAACATTAGATGTAAGTTGGGTGAAGCAAATGAGTGTAGTTGGTGTCAGATTCGAGAGATATGTTCATAATAATGATTTCTGGTATAGAGCAGTTAAAGATATAAGAGCAAATTGGGTTGATCTCAGTATTACTCCTTATGCTTATATCCCTTACAAGAACTTTGTGATCGGGATGAAAATGAAGTTTGTGAAATCATTCAATTATCAGTGGGTTTATGAACCAAAGCTGGGAGATGATTCATATTTTTGGGAAGGTGAAGGATGGGATGTATTTAATTTTCAGGCTAAGTTGAATATTACGTATCGCTTTTAGAATCAATATATTTCTGAAGTACCATTTCTGTATCCCCAAACATCATTTGTTTTCCGTTCTCAAGTAAGAGAACTTTAGTACTATATTTTCTGATCTTGTCCAACTCGTGACTCACATAAATGATCGTTTTACCTTGCTTGAAAGCATTTTCAAATAGCGTTTCAGATTTCTTTCTGAAGCTAAGATCACCTACAACTCCAAATTCATCCATTAGGAATATATCAGCATCAACCTGTATTGCAATTGAAAAAGCAAGTCTGCTTAACATACCGTCAGAAAAATATTTGACTTTCGTATTCACAAATTCTTCTAATTCTGCAAAAGATAGTATTTCAGGTAAGATCTTCCGGATCCGTTTAAAACTTAATCCGAATAATGAAGCGTTTAAGTAAATATTCTCTCTAGCTGTAAGTTCAGGGTCAAAACCTGTACCTAATGATAGTTTTTGAAACTTCCCATTTATCACCACACTTCCTCCCTTATCAGGCATATAAACTTCAGCAATAATCNTCAATAATGTAGATTTCCCACTTCCATTCTTCCCAATGATTCCAAGAGTTTCCCCTTTTAAAACTTCAAGTGAAATTGTGTCCAAAGCCTTTAGTTCTCTAACTTTGTTTGGCTTAAAAATATTAAGTACGGAAGATCGGATCGAATCTGAGATTCGATCTTTCAACTTGAATGTTTTACTAACATTCTTTAATGATATTACAACTTCCTTACTCATTATAATACTTCTACTATTTTCTTACTAAATAATTTGTAAACTACAAGGCCGATCATTAAAACAATAATAGAATAAGCCATGTCATACACCAATAAACTTAAATCGACTGCACTACCATAAAGAAGTGAGTTTTGTGCATTAATGATCATTCCTGCAATAGGATTCAGATGTAAAACAAAATCATTCTCATAAAGCACATTTGGAGAATATACGATCGGATTTACCCAAAATGCAGCAATTATGAATATATCCCAAAAGTGATTGAAGTCTCTCAAATAAACAAATACGATCGATAAGATCAGATTTAAACCATAGATAAGTATTCCTAAATTGATCAGTATGATCGGGAAATACAAAACATTCAAATTAAATCTGATACCGAGTACCAGAGCAGCAATGAAAAAGATGCTCAAATTGAAAATGAACCCTAAAAGACTACTTAATAAACCAGAAGAGTAAGTGTCGAACTTATTTATTCGCATATTCTCGAGTAAGTGTCTGTTATTATGGATCATGAACAGACCTTTTTTAGTTGCGTCGGAGAATAGCATCCAAAGTATTAAACCTAAAAAAATGTAGAGAGGAAAATGCTCAATCTCCGTTTTAAAGAACCTCGTGAATACAAAATAATAGATAAGTAATTGAAATAGAGGGTTTATTAATGCCCAGACCACACCTAAAGAAGTACCATAATATCTCTTCTTGAAATCGTTTTTTGCTAAAAGCCAGATCCTTTCGAACTTATTATTTTCAGGCAACAAGCTAATTACCCGGTCTGTGATAATTATTCCCATACATTCTGATTGGTAAATAAATATACTAATAATGAGTTAGAAATTTATGATTTCTTAAATGATGAATCTGTAATAAAGGAAGAAAAGAGTGAAAATACTAAGAGTGAAAATGCCAAACCACGCGAAAATCCTCATTAATTTGCTTGGTTTATGATCATCTGGAATATGATGGTTATTTACAGCTTTATAGTTCATAAATGCAAGTATAGGAGCCGTTACGAAGGATAAAGTTGTTGCAATATCCACCATTGCACCCATTGTGTTTGAAAGAAATACAAGCAGAATAATAGTTCCAATTACAAGAATGATAAGCCATAGGAATCTGGCTTTACTCCCGAATTTTTTTCTAAATGATGGAAACAGAATTTCAGTCGTTGGTTGCAATACCCGCGGATATGCATCTAAACATGTTAATGTTGTGCTAACCATCGTTGCAATAGCAGCTATTGCAATTATGTAAAATGCCCATTCGCCAATGGTTTTAGTGTACAGACTTATTAATTGACCTGCAAATACTGCACCTTGAGGTGATAGATCAGTGCCACTTCCTCGAATGATCAATGCTCCCAATGAAAGAAAACAAATTGCAAGGAAAGTTGTACTTATATATCCGATCTTGAAATCAAGAAATGATTGTTTAAGTCTAGGTTTAAAGCCCAATTGATTCCTTTTCTCGACAGACCATAATGACGTCCAAACCGAAGCATCAATAGGTGAAGGCATCCAGCCAACAAATGCAATTAGGAAATAGATATGTGCCTTTTCTGACCAATTGAATATTCCTGAGAATTCCAAACTTTCACTTGACCCAAACCCTGATGTTACGGCCACAATTGTGGATATGGCGAGTAATACGATAATGAATTTTACTGATTTATCGATGGCTTTATACTTTCCAATTGCCACAATAGAAGTTAGGACAAGCAGAATGATCGCACAAACTAAAGTTATGTTCAGGTTGATCTTAAAGATGAAAGAGATCAATCCGGCTGTTACGATAGTTACTGCAGCCTGAATTGCGAACATCGTAACTAAGGTTAGAACTCCGAATGCAACAACAGCCCATTTCCCGATCTGTTGATAACCATCAAGTAAGCTTTTACCTGTGGCACTCACATATCTTGGTGCAAATTCAAAAAATGGATATTTGATAATATTGGCTAATATCAGGATCCAGATGAGATCAAATCCAAAATCTGCCCCGGCACGAGTTGATTGTACCAGATGTGATACTCCAACAGCTGCTCCGGCATAAATCAATCCGGGCCCGAGCAACTGAAATAATTTTTTAAGCTTTATCATAGTCGATCAAAACAAATTTAGAAAGATTTTTATTTCTTTGTAGTTCAAATTTGTATTATGGGAGTTAGAGAAGAATTCAGAGTCAAAGGAAGTGAGCTAATGGAAACCTTAAAAAAGCTCATCGAGGAAGGTAATGTGAATCATATTGTTGTAAAAGATGATTCAGGTCAGAAATATCTTGATATTCCGGTAACGGTTGGAGTTGTTGGAGTAGTTCTTGCTCCATTTTTAGCTACTATCGCAACGATAACGGCATTGGCAATTCATTTAACTGTTGAGATCGAAAGGAAATCTTAACATTGCCAGATCTCCCAGGCACGTTCAGCTTGAAGTTGAAGCATTTCTAATCCATTTATCGTTACTGCACCATATTTCTTCCCGTTTTGTAAGAATAGAGTTTCTGGTGGATTATAGATCAGATCGAAGAGAATATGGTCTTCTGTTAGGAATTCATAAGGAATGTGTGCATAAGAATCCGTATTTGGATACATGCCTAGTGGAGTTGTATTAATAATGACATTATGAGTTCTGATCGTTTCCAGATCGATCATTCGATAACTCATCTGATTAGATTTGAGTGGATTTCTTGTTACTTCTTGAATTGATATCCCAAATCTATTCATCACATAAGCAACAGCTTTAGCAGCTCCTCCTGTTCCTAAGATCAGTGCTCTTTTATGATATTTTTTAATGAATGGATGTAAGGAATGATAAAATCCATAAGCATCCGTATTATAACCATGGAGTTCAACTTCGTCGTTCTTTCTAACCACCTTTATCGTATTTACCGCACCAATAAATTTGGCACCCTTATCAACGCTTGTTAGAAATCTCGAAACGGAGATCTTATACGGAATAGTAACATTGAGACCATGAATATTTGGTTCACTTTTTATCAGATCTGGTAGTTGTTCAATGTCATCAAGCTCAAAATTGAGATAGCATACATCATTGATCTTCTCTTTTTGGAATTTTTGCTCGAAAAAGTCCTTCGAAAAAGAATGTGTTAGCGATTTCCCTATGAGACCGTAAATTTTCATGGTTAAGTATTTGATTTAGAAGCTCCATTCTCTATCAGCCAAATATTAAAGATCCCTATAAAGATAAATAAAACTGCAAGGAAAAATGAAAAATCTATCTGTGGGGGTAAAATTATTTCATACTTCTGAACCACTGGAACACCATCTTTTAAGATTTGCATTCCTTGTTCATCCAGCATAAATACTTCTTTTTGCCACGGCCATAAAATGCTTAATGAACCCAGTATAAAACCTGTTAAAAGAGATATTGTTTCGTCTCTATATCTTTTGAAAACCCAAGATAACAGATGTGAAAAAGCAATAAGTCCACCCACAGCACCTATGATTACAGGAAGTAAAATACTCATATCAGCATTGTTAATTGCATCAATGGCAACAAGCTTGTAATTTCCCATCACAAATAAAATGAAAGAACCGGACAAGCCCGGTAAGATCATACTGCAAATGGCTGCAACACCGCAGAGAATTAGATAGAAGAACGACTGGTTCTCAGTTGCAGGATTTAATACAGAAACCATAACTGCAATGGCTGCACCTATTATAAATGTGGAAATACTCGAAAACTTCCATGATGAAACCGTTTTCCCAACAAAATATACCGAAGCTAAAACCAATCCGAAGAAATATGCCCAAATGTATACAGGATAGTTTGTGAATAAATAGTCGAATAAACGAGCTAAACTCACAATTGCAATAATTACACCTAAGAATATGGCAGTGAGGAATTGCAGATCTGTATGTTTAGCAAACCCTTTTAGATCAAACTTTAATAATAATTTGATCGCTCTTAAATTAAACGATTTTATGGCATTGATGAGCCTTTCGAAAATACCTGTGATCAATGCGATCGTGCCACCGGAAACGCCAGGAATAACGTTTGCAGCACCCATTCCCATCCCTTTGAGAATTAAGATGATAAAATTCTTCATTCGTAATTAAAATTTCCCGCTAAAATATTTCATAAACTGAACTCTGTCGTACATTGCAGAGTTTGAACTTGCTACTTGACTCAATAATCCTCTGAAATGATTGAGATTGTTGAAGCCTTTCTGATCCATCCAATTATTCAGAAAATCAATGAGTGTTGGAATGTGTTCAGATCCATTTTGATATAAACAACTTGCTAATTGCACCACATTTGCTCCGGCCAGCAGTTGTTTAACAACAGCCTCGCCATCATGAATCCCCGTAGTTGCCGCAAGGTCACAATTCACTCTTCTTGCCATTGTAGCGATCCAACGCATTGATAATGCGATTTCTGTTGGTGTACTGAATGTAAAAGAGGAACTTATTTCTAGTTTTTCAATATCTATATCAGGACTAAAAAATCGATTGAACATCACGATTCCACTTACACCTGATTCATCAAACTTTCTGATTATATGGCCCAGATTCGTGAAATATGGACTGATCTTTAAACTGATCGGAATAGAGCATTCATGGAGGATGTTCTTGATGATCGTAAAATACCTTTCTTCGATGTCTGCTGCTTCAATTGCCGATTTTGATGGTGATAAGAATAGATTCAACTCTATTGCATCAGCACCGGCTTCTTCAAATTTTTTGGCAAAATAGGTCCATTCATGACTTGTATGACAATTGATACTAGGAATGATCGGAATATCAACAGCTTCCTTTGCATCCTTGATAAGATCCAGATACCTGTTGAGGTTCTTATCCCTGATCTGATAATCAAAGTAATCCATATTTTCATCATGATATCCTAACTGTTCGGCTTCATTCAGTAAAGATTCATATTCCAGAGTGATTTCTTCTTCGAAAATGGATTTAAGAACAACTGCTGCTGCTCCATTGGCTGCTAGCTCTTTTATGCTTTTGATATTATCTGTTAATCCGCTACTGGCAGCTACAATTGGGTTTTTTAATTGTAGGCCAAGATAGGTAGTGTCAAGTTTTGCCATAGGNTAAAGATTTAAGTAAAGATAAAAAAAGCTTAAATATCTTCCCTAAAGNCTTCAATAAATGTAATGAGACTTGTGTTTTGTTTTAAGTTTGGATGGTATTTAAAGATCTTTTGATGTGCATCATAATTCAAAGCGAGACCCGATTGTAAGCTACTAAAAGCTTCCTGATTTTTCCCTGAAAGTATTTGATAGACTGATAATCGATAATAAAGATCTGCACTTTGATGTTGATAGCTTAATCCGGTTTTGATCACCTGGATGGCAGCTTCGTAGTTTGAGATCCTTGTGTAAACATCTGAATAATCTAACCAGATCTCCTGATGTTGAGGATCCATTTCACTCACCTTATTATATGACTCAATAGCTTCTTCCAGCATCTCATTCTTTTTCTGAACATCTCCAAGAATGTACCAATATTCACTATTGTCAGGTTCGATCTCAATGGCTTTACGAATGCAGTTCAAAGCACTCTTCAGATTTTGCAATTCAGCATAACTTAATCCACAACCGATCCAGGCATCTGCAAGCTTATCATCAAGATCTATCGCTTTTTGATGATTTTCGATAGCAGCTATGAAATTATTGCATTTTTCATAACATTCACCAATGTAGTAATAGGTCATTGCCTCAGGATCTTCATATTTGAAAGTCTCTTCATACGTTTCAATGGAATCCTGATAACGCTTTAAATGCGCTAGAGCATTTGCTTTATTGAAATATGCAGAAGCAAAGGTCTCATCAATAGCTAAACAAAAATCGTAAGCATCGATCGCTTTCTCATATTTATCGATATTGCTGAATGCTATTCCTAGATTAAACCAAGCAGATTTTGAATATGGATTTTTATCAATGAAGTTCTCGTAGAATTCAACACACTCTTCCGATTGCCCTGATAGTTCGTAACAAAATGAAAGTTCATAAATGATCGCTTCATTCTCAGGATTGATCTCCAGAACTTTTTTTAAATAATTGATCGCCCTTAAATAATCTCCGATATTCTCATATTCAAATGCAATATTTGTATAGATATCTTCAGGGTCGTCAGCAAATTTGATCGCCATCTTATAAGCATTGATGGATAGATCATATTTCTTTTGGTGACTATAAATTACACCCTTTGTAAGATAGATTTCGGGATTAGAAGGTTCCAGAATTTCTAACTCATTGAGGATGTTTAATGAATCATTATGCTTGTTGATCGAGATCAGATATAAAGCTTGCTTGAATTTGAATGCTGTGCAGCTAGGGTGTTGGTTTTTAGCGGCTTCGATGGCTTTCTGACAATTCGAAAAATCACTTCTTTCAAGATAGTAATCGATGATGTCTTCAAAATCCTGAACATCAAAGAAAAACTCCTTTGAATTCTTGATCATTTCTTCGAAACGAGAAATTAAAGCATCCATCTGATAACTGCCTCCTTGATCTTCAAAATTATACGTCATATCCCCTTAGTCAAAATCGCTTTCCGTGCGCTACAAAGTTAGCATTTTTATCTATTTGAAAACTAATTGTTTCTAGCTTGCTTTTTGTTTAAATGAAATGCCGTCGGTAATGCCATTGGATATTTTTCTAACTTTGTTTTATAGCACATTTAACTATGACTTTAATAAAATCTATATCCGGAATCAGAGGGACCATCGGTGGTCGTGAAGGAGAGAATTTAACCCCTTTTGATATTGTAAGTTTTACTGCTGCATTTTCTAGTTTCATCAAGAAAAGAAGCAATAAAGAACGAATTAAATTAGTAATTGGAAGAGACGCCAGAATCTCAGGTGAAATAGTGAGCCAGCTGGTATCATCAACTGCTCAGGCAATGTCGGTAGACATCGTTGATCTTGGATTGTCAACTACTCCAACCGTTGAAATAGCAGTTCCTTACCTGAACGCAGACGGTGGAATTATCCTAACAGCGAGTCATAACCCTAAGCAATGGAATGCACTTAAATTATTAAATGAGAAAGGAGAATTTATCTCTGCTCAGGACGGTGCATTGCTTCTTGATATGATTGAAAAAGGAGGATTCGAGTTTTCTGATGTGGATTCTTTAGGTACTTATGAAGAAAATACAGATTTTATCGATATTCATATCGACGAGGTTTTGAAACTTAAACTCGTGGATGTTGATTTAATCAAAAATGCAAACTTTAGTATTGCTTTGAATTGTGTTAACTCTACTGGAGGGATCGCATTGCCAAGACTGCTTGAAAAATTAGGTGTTAAATCTGTTTCAAAGTATTTATGTGAGCCGAATGGTGACTTTCCTGCAAATCCTGAGCCTCTGCCAGAGAACTTGATCGAGTTTAGCAATTTTGTGAAAGAGCATGATTGTGATCTTGGATTTGTAGTAGACCCTGATGTTGATAGATTAGCTATCGTAAATGAAGACGGATCTGTTTTTGGCGAAGAATTTACCTTAGTTGCAGTTGCAGACTATGTTCTTAAGAATACTCCGGGAAGTACAGTCTCAAATTTATCTTCAAGTCGTGCTTTGAGAGATGTTACCAATGATCATTCTAATCAATACTTTGCTTCTGCAGTAGGAGAAGTAAATGTTGTAGAAATGATGAAGGAAAAGAAAGCCATTATAGGCGGTGAAGGGAATGGTGGGATTATTTATCCTGAAAGTCACTATGGACGTGATGCTTTAGTTGGGATTGCATTATTCTTAACACATTTAGCACAATCGAAGCTTAAATGCAGTGAGTTGAGAGCTACATATCCAGCCTATCATATTTCGAAGAATAAGATCTCTTTAACTCCGGATATCAATGTTGATGAAGTTTTGATCAAGCTGAAGGAAAAGTATAAAGATGAACAAGTAAATGATATAGATGGGGNTAAAATTGACTTCCCAACAGAATGGGTTCATCTGAGAAAATCCAATACTGAGCCAATCATCAGGATCTATTCTGAAAGTAAGACTGAGGAAAAGGCAGATGCATTGGCTGAAATGATAAGAAAAGATGTAGACGAGATACTCAAATAACAAAAAAACAGGTCAGAGATGACCTGTTTTTTTTTATCTTAGAAAAACGAATTTTTCACTATGGCAGCAAGGCGAAGAAGAAAACCAAGACCAACCGTTTATAAAGAAATTACCTTTAAACTTTCTGTTCGCCAGCGTAAGTCTCTGCGAAATTATTGTAAAGCGCGGAAAACCACACCCACAAAGCTGATCAAGAAAATGATCCGTCCATTTACAGAAAATTATGCGGATTCTGTTCCTCAGGAATACTATTTAACAGAAAAGCAACTTGATCTCTTCCAGGCTGAAGATGATATTTAACCTTCTATTTTTTCTTAAAAACGAACATTGTTTTGATCTTCTGCGGATTTACTCCCAGTAGATTGTTAATGTAGTCTTCTTTTTTAGTTAAGGCTTGTGCTTTTTGAATATATGCTTCGCCAAATGGAACTTTTGTTTTCCAATATCCACTAGCTTGTCGTTTCATGATATCAGTGATCTTCACGATCGTATGATCATCAACAATAATGTATACCAATTCATAATCTTCAGCAGATTTAATGGCATTTGCAATCGTCTCTGGAGTGATTGAGAATGATTCAGCAGCTTTTTCCTTAAATACATCAGCAATAGTTCCAATTGGAAGTCCCGGATCCAACTCTCCTAATTCAACTTTTGTGTCTGCAACGAATGCCTTTAACGTTTCTTCATTCGATTGTCCGTTAACAGTACCAATAATAAGTACGAAGATCAGACTAAATAAAACTTGTTTTAACATAATTAATTTTGATTTGAGTAGGGGAGTCGGTTTATAATTGAACGACCAAGCGTTATCTCATCAGCATATTCTAATTCATCACCGATTGAGATTCCACGTGCGATCGTGCTTATTTCGATTTCAAATGGACTTAATTGTTTTGCAATAAAAAAGTTGGTAGTATCACCTTCAATGGTTGTTGGTAGTGCTAAGATGATCTCCTTGATATCCGTATTTCTGCTTCTGTCAACAAGAGAATCAATATTAAGTTCTTGAGGACCTATTCCATCCATTGGCGATATAATGCCGCCAAGAATATGATATAAGCCGGTATATTGTCCGGTATTCTCAATAGCCATAACATCTCTGATATCCTCTACAACACAGATGAGAGATTTATCCCTTTTGGGATTTGCACATATTTCACAGACTTCAATGTCGGAAATGTTATTACAGATCTTACAATACTTGATCTCTTCGCGCATTCGTATGATCGTATTCCCAAAATAATTAACATTCTGCTTGTCTTGTTTAAGTAAATGCAGGGCAAGTCTCAATGCACTTTTCTTTCCTATTCCCGGTAATCGGGAAAGCTCATTTACGGCCTCTTCAAGTCTCTTTGATGAAAATGTGTTCAATTCTTAGCTTTTTCACAAATTTACAATTTTCTCTTGCAACTCAATAGATTATTCTTGATCCTTTAAGCTCCTTTATGCTTATTTTAGTTGCATAATTTTAGTATATGAAGAGAGTGTTAATTTTGATTTTACTCCCATTTGTTACAGTATTAAGCTGCAATGCTCAAATGGATAAGGTTTCACTGAATCAGCATGATGATTCGGGAAGAAAACATGGTTATTGGGAGGCTTATGAACCGAATGGAATTTTAAAGTATAAAGGGCAGTTTGAGCATGGTATTCCTGTTGGTGAGTTTGTTTATTATTATCCAAATAAAGTGATCAAAGCTAAATCCATTTTTAGTGAGAATGGAGCCTACTGTACAACTGAATTATATCATCCAAATGCTAAACTTATGGCAAGGGGGGCTTATTGGAAGCAGAAGAAAGATAAACTTTGGAGGTATTATAGTCGGCATGATGGTGTTCTCTTAAGTGAAGAAGAATATGATAAAGGAGTTAAGATTGGTACCTGGAAGAATTTCTATGCTAATGGACAAGTTGCAGAGCAATATAGTTTCTTAAATAGCATGATAGAAGGAGAAAGAACTCATTATTTTACGAATGGACAAATTCAGCTGAAGTATGAGTACAGAAATGGGAAAAAGCATGGAAGTTTTTTCTCATATAGGATTGATGGTGAATTAGAAACTCAAGGACAATATGTAAATGATCAGAAGAAAGGTCTTTGGGTGACTGTTGATGAAGAAGGTAAGCGCACTGAAGTCAATTATTGATCTATTTCTCGGGCTGTCCCAATCCTTGATTTCCGGTATCCAGAACAAATCTCCACTGGCCTATTGAATTTCTTCTCCAGATACTTACATAAGTGCCATACGAATGCTCATCCGTAGCTTTATTCCATAGATCGAAAACTCCATAGGTATATCCCAGTTCACCTGATTTAGCTACAGCTGCAAAGCTCGGCTCCCAGCTTAACTGAATGTTTGAATCATCACCTTTATATAGCTCCCGAATATTTTTTATTCCTTCAATAGGCATGCTGTTTTCTTTAAGGATCACACCATTTTCGTCAGCATATTTTAAGAATGCGGCATTCACTCCATGTTTCACAGAATATTCCGAAAACTTCCTGTCGATANCTTTAAGATCTAACTCCTCTATCTGATTTGCAGTTCTGGTACAAGAAATTGAGATTAAAATAAAAAGGATTGCTAATATTGAACCGAGTTTACGCATAAGCCTATCTTTTGTACTAATTTACAAATAATCAGTCAGCTCTGTCAAATTGTTCAATACAAGTCGCTTCGTAGATTCTAATCGAATTTTGCTTTGATGCCCACCCGCTATCAAAATACAATCACATCCTAAAGCTTCAGCCACTTCATGATCATGAAGTGTATCTCCTATAAAGCAGGTCCCGGCAACATCGATCTTTAACCTTTTGATCAGCTCCAAACCATTCTCTAATTTGCTGGCTGCATAATGATTGTCAATACCTGAGATCTCATCAAAATAATGATCGATCTTATGATGTTTTATAGAACTTTTTAATGCTGTTTGTTCCATTGCAGAAAGGATGATCTGATTCTGCCCGTTCTCTTGAATAGACTTAAGTATTTCCTTGGCTCCCTCATGAAGATCTGTTCTTTTAATAAGATCTCTATTATAGTTTTCAATAAATTGATNCGCAGGAATTTTAAACTCTTCTTTTGAAAAATCGAAACCGGCTTTTTTATAATAATCTTTAACTGGGAAATTGAAGATCTCAAGATACCTCGCTTTCGTTAAAGCTTCTTTATCGCGTGCCCTTAATAATCCATTTACTATTGAAATGCAAAAATCTGTATCATTCAATAAAGTGCCATTCCAATCCCAAAGTATCGTTGTNAAGTTCTTCTTCATTTAAAAATATATTGCGTGAAATTTCAACCCATCAGCATTATTGTATTCGAGGGTTGGTAAAGGTATTTTAATAAAACTCAATGCCTGAAACAGATAATATAGAAACTTTGAGTCAGTATCGATGCGGCGCAGATCTAGGTCGATAGCCAGATAGAATTGAGACCTTCTCGGAAAGTCTGGGATGTTCCTACCTTCATAGATCGTATAATTTCGTGCTCCACCTGTCATTCCTTCGGCGCCATAACCAACGGCCAGATTTAGCCATTCAGGGAATTTAGAATCATCATTTATAAAAGATTTGATGTTGAATGATAACCAAACGGTTGAGCCATTATAATCTTTGAAGATCTGTTTGAGTTTGCTGGATCCTAAAACATCAGGCCTGTATTGTGCGTATTCTGTAGTATGAAAAGAATATTTTACGAGTATTCGCTGTTCTTCCCAAACAAGTTGTTGGAAGGCAAATAATCCTACTCCGGCAGTGTTTGCGAGCATATCACCTGAAGAGAATCCCCATTCTTCGGAAAAGCCATCAAGAACTTCGATCATTGCCATATAACTCCATGAGAAGATCGTAGATTGCCAGACAGCCTTTTTTTTATCTACTCCACTCCATCTTAATCCGGCATGACTGATTCTGCTGAGTGAATAAGCTGCCATAAAATGTCCGGCCTTATCCATTTTCAACCATTCATTATTATCATTATAAAAATGAAAACCGGATCTTTCATAATCTTTATACCACATTTCATTCATGAGAAGTGGTGAAGCAATAAGAAAGCCGGCAGTGCTGTACTTTAGAGTTTTATGTCTTTTAGGATTTAAGGTGTCAGGAAATAACTCATTGGGTAAATATTGAGCAATTATTCCTGATTTGAAGATCAGAATGCAAAAACAAACTATGAAGAACTTAATCCTCATCTTTACTTATAAATTCTTAATTTATTGAGTTCTTTCTGATAATCTCTGGCATTTCTGTTATGTTCTCTAATGTTTTTAGCAAATGCATGATATCCAGACATGTCGGCTTTAGCACAGAAATACAGGAAGTTATGAGATTCATAATTTAAGACCGCATCAATGGATGAGATCGATGGAATACAAATTGGCCCAGGTGGTAAACCCCCAACTTTATAAGTATTATATGGTGAATCAATTTCTTTATGTTCGTTGAGCACTCTTTTGATCCCAAAATCGCCAAGTGCAAAGACCAATGTTGGATCGGCTTGTAACCTCCAACCTCTGTTTAATCTGTTAATATAAACACCTGCTAATCTTTGTTTCTCATCATTCTTTTGTGTTTCTTTTTCTACAATTGAAGCAAGTGTGATCACTTCCTGTTCAGTCATTTCTAATGCATCTGCTTTTGCTTTGCGATTGTCATTCCAGAATCTTTGATATTCTGTATGCATTCTTTCGATGAATCCTTCTGCATTAACATTCCAGAAGAAATTATAAGTGTTGGGAATGAATAATGTGGTGATATTAGCCTCATCAACATTGAATTTGCTCATATAAGCTGAGTCGGATAATAGATCAACTATTGAGATGGAGTCGGCCTCAATTTGCTGTGAGATTCTTTTAGCTAGCTGTTCTTTAGACCTGATGTTATTGAAGATGAGCTTTACCACTTCTTGTTTGCCTGATCTGAGATGATTGATCAGATCGTTATTCGACATGCCTTCTTGTATTCTAAATTTCCCTGCTTTGATATTCTCCGGAAACTTCTTCTTATTTGCTAACCACTCAAAATTGTTTCGATGAATGATCATACCATTGCTGTAAAGGATGTTTTTTACATCTGTGAATGTAGCACCCGTTTGAATGTAAATCGCAGCACTATCGCCGTCCTTGATCCAGACATTGGATTTATAGATTACATGATACATTAAGTAAGCTGCTCCTAGGGCGCCAATTATCAGTATCCCAAGTAAATAGATAATGAATTTATTAAATCTAGATCTTTTCTTCTGAGTTCCGTATTTAGAGTGATAATAAGCCATGTTTACTTTGAATAGTTTATGCGTTGCAGGATGAGTTCATCAATATATTCACCCTGTCTTAAATTCCAATCTTTTTTAATTCCTATTTCCAGAAATTCTTTCTTTCTGAATAACTCTAAGCTAACCGTATTGTCAACTTCTATATTGCAATATAATTGATGCAGGTTCAATGTGTCAAATGAATATTCTATGACCTGATCGAGAGCTTCTGAGGCATAACCCTTCTTTTGTTCTGATTTTTCGATCAGAATGCCCAAGCCTGCTCTTCTGTTTTTAGGATCAAAGTCGAAGATGTCGATACATCCAACACTTTTATTCTCCTCGGTATCATGAATGATGAGCCTGAGTTGTTTTACAGCAAAAATGTCCTTATCGGCACTCATTACATATTGCTCGATATCAAAGCGTGAGAACGGAATAAGCGTTTGACTTAAATGCCATAGATCCTGGTCATTCTCCCATTTGAAGATCAGGTCAATGTCGTTTGGCTCAACAGCTCTAAGTATGATTCGATTTTTATTCATTAAATGTTTATTTGTCCTTTATAAACGAATGTCGCAGGCCCGGTTAAGCAGATATTTGAAGCTCCTTGTTCAGTTCGGTTGAAGCTCACTTCCAGATATCCTCCTAAGGTTTGGACTTTTATAGTCAACTCACCTAAGAGATTATCTTTTGTGGCTTTTGCGATAGCAGCAGCTGTTACCCCTGTTCCGCAACTTAAGGTTTCATCTTCGACGCCTCTTTCAAATGTACGAACAAAAATATGATCGCCACGCTCTTCAACGAAGTTAACATTAATGCCCTCAGGATATTTCGGATTGTGTCTTACTTTAGTCCCAAGTTGAAAAACATCAATATTATCAACATTAGGTTCAAAACAAACGAAGTGTGGGGAACCGGTATTTATTTCAAAATGCGTATCGAATTCAAAAATGATCGGATTTTCGAGCATTTTTAATCTTACCAGCTTAATTTCATTCTGAATTTCAAGTATTTCTGAGAAATGTTCGCCGTCGATCGCTTCAAAATGCATTTTGTTGAAAGGATTCCCAATATAATGTGAAAAGGCAGACAAACATCTTCCTCCATTGCCACACATGCTACCTTCTTTTCCATCCGCATTAAAATATCGCATTTTGAATTGATATTTCTTGCTGTTCATGTATAGCATTAATCCATCCGCACCAATTCCAAAGCGCCTGTCACATAAATATTTGATCTGAGATTCAGAAAGATTGATCTGTTTATCTCGTGTATCAATTATTATGAAATCATTGCCAGTGCCGTGATATTTAAAGAATTCTAGTGTCATGCAACTGTAAATCTGTCAGTTTAAGTTGGTAATCAATTATATGAATCGACAAATAGACGCTTTTATTTGTCAGACTTACAAATATAACAAATAAGAAATAGCCTCAATGCCTTGAAATGTCACCTAATTAACAAAAATTAACAGCCTGAAGAAATACTTTTTAAAAACTAGGAACGTTTTTTGATTATATAAAATGATTTTAAATAAGACTATTGAGAAAAATGAAAAAATATGTTGTTTATGTAGTTATCGCACTTTTTAGTGTGAGTTTAGGAGTGATCATGTCACAGCAGCTAAAAAGCAGTGCTGAACCGAAGGTTATGCTTCAACCTGAAATGCATATACAACAATCGAGTTTTAATCCGGCAATGGCTGTTAAAGGTCCTGATTTCAGGGAAGCAGCTCAAAGAAGTGTGGATGCTGTTGTACATATTCGTTCGCAATTCTCCAGAAAGTCGAGTGGGTATGATGATTTTTTCGGGTCCTTACGTGATCTGATCGAAGGAAACCAAAACCAGGAACGCGTAAATCGCTTGTATATTGGCTATGGTTCAGGTGTGATCATTTCTAAAGACGGATATATTGTGACCAATAATCATGTTGTTGAGGGAGCTTCTAAGATCGAGGTCACTCTGAATGATAAACAATTATTCGAAGCTGAATTGATTGGTGCAGATCCATCTACTGATCTTGCTCTTATTAAAATCGACGAAAAGAGTTTGCCATTTCTATCTTGCGGAGATTCTGATGAGGTAGTAGTTGGTGAATGGGTGCTGGCTGTAGGTAATCCGTTTAATTTGACTTCAACAGTTACAGCAGGAATTGTAAGTGCTAAAGCCAGAAATATTAACATCCTGGGATCAAATACAGCTATAGAATCATTTATTCAAACAGATGCTGTTGTGAATAGAGGAAATAGTGGTGGGGCTTTGGTTAATGAGAGTGGAGAATTGGTAGGGATCAATGCTGCCATTGCATCGCATTCAGGAAGCTATGAAGGCTATTCGTTCGCAATTCCGATAAATATCGTAAAGAAGGTAGTAGCTGATCTAAAAGAGTTTGGAGCTATTCAGAGGGCTTTCATGGGTGTTACGATCAGAGAGTTGAATGCTGATCTTGCCAATCAATTAGGGATTTCAACCCTGAACGGCGTTTATATCAACTCTGTTTCAGCTGATGGAGGAGCGGAAAAAGCTGGGATCAGATCCAGAGATATTATCACATCTGTTGATGGGATGACGGTGAATTCTTCTTCAGAATTACTTGAAATATTAGGTCAGCACAGACCCGGAGATAGAATAGATGTATCTGTAATACGTGATGATGAACAATTGAGTTACCAAGTGCTTCTTCAGAATGAGAACGGTTCAACAGAATTGAACCAGGCGCAATTGGAGTTTGATATTGAAAGCCTTGGGGTGACATTGGGCGAAGTGCCTTTGAATGAACGTAACCGTTTGCGTATAAATAACGGATTGAAAGTGAATGAACTTAGAGATGGACTTCTGCGAACTGGTGGCGTTCGTGAAGGATTCATTATTCTGAGTATAAATGACCAACGGATTCGAAGTAGAAGTGATATTGAGAATGCGTTAAGAAACCGTGATGGTGAAGGCCTTCGAATAGGAGGAATATATCCTAACGGAATGAGGATTATTTACGGATTTGAGTAGAAATTTATTTATAATTAATTTAAATAAATGTGGAAAGTTGCTGAAAATAATCCATTTAAAATTTTTGAAAAACGATTTCTTTCCTTATATTTGTTTATAGCCATCCGATAGAAACCGAGGGGAGAAATTCTTAAAAAAGCAAGCATGAGACAATTAAAAATTACAAAATCCATTACTAATCGTGAAACTGCATCTCTTGATAAATATTTGCAGGATATCGGTAAGGAAGATTTGATCACGGCAGAAGAAGAAGTTGCTTTAGCGCAACAGATCAAGGCCGGAGATCAGATTGCTTTGGAGAAATTGACCAAGGCAAATCTTCGTTTCGTAGTATCCGTAGCAAAGCAATATCAAAATCAAGGTCTGAGTCTTCCCGATCTCATTAATGAGGGGAATTTGGGGTTGATCAAAGCAGCAAAACGATTTGATGAGACGAGAGGCTTTAAATTTATCTCCTATGCGGTATGGTGGATCAGGCAATCCATTTTGCAGGCACTGGCCGAGCAATCAAGAATTGTTCGTTTGCCTTTGAATCAAGTGGGTTCATTGAATAAGATCAAGAAAGTATCTTCTCTTCTGGAGCAAAAATATGAAAGAACACCATCAGCTGATGAAATTGCAGAATCTCTGGAAGTTCCTGAGCATAAAATTGATGCAGCATTAAAAATTTCAACTAAATATGTATCAATGGATGCTCCACTTACAAGTGATGAGGATCTGAAATTCCTAGATGTATTTGTTTCAGACGATACAGTTCCTACAGATACCGGTTTAATGAAAGAATCTCTGGGTCGTGAGATCCAAAGATCATTGGCAACTCTATCAGAAAAAGAAAGAGATGTTATCAACCTGTATTATGGGATCGGAACAAATCATGAATATACGTTGGAAGAGATCGGAGCAAAGTTTGATCTTACACGCGAACGCGTTAGACAGATAAAAGAAAAAGCCATTCGCAGACTTAAACATAACTCAAGAAGCAGACTTCTGAAAGTATACTTGGGCGAATAGTCTGAGAGCAAAAACTTATCAACATAGGATTACTCATAAAAATATTTTTGGGTAATCCTATTTTTTATATTTTTGAAAACCATACACTAATGATGTAAATTAAAAACACAATTTAAAGATTCATAGTTATGGAAAGCCCTACCTCAAACAAGAATCAGTACGAAGAATCTCTTAATGAATGGTTTTGTAATGAAATGACAGCCAATGAGTTCGTTACAATTATAAGTCGTTTGTTTTATGAGAAATCCGTGGAGTTGATATTCCATAGATCTCAGTTACTGGACAGAAGTGCAAGTGTTGTTTTATACAAACATTCGTACGCAGAAAGAATTACAGGAAAAATTTTAGAGATCAAAGACTCAATTGAGCTTGCTAAAGCCATTATGAAGGCTGAAATCGTAAACTCAAGAATCGATCTTGGTAGATTAAATTTCGAGTGGACAGAAGAGAAATCAAAATTTGAAAATGTTGACGCTTTTGTAGCTGACAAACTTTCATATTTAATTGGTAAGAAGCCAACATTCGATAAGCCGGTTGATGTTGTATTATTTGGTTTTGGTAGAATTGGTCGGTTAGTAGCAAGAGAATTGATCATTCAAGGAAATGGTACTCAGCTAAGAGTTAGAGCAATTGTTACAAGAAATAATTCGGGAGAAGCAATCAAGAAAAGAGCTTCATTATTCCGTCATGACTCAATTCATGGACCTTTCAGAGGTGTTGCGATCGAGAATATCGATGATGAAACCATTTTCGTTAATGGTAATAAGATCAAAATGATCGAAGCAAATGCTCCTGAAGATATCGATTATACAAAGTACGGAATTAATGATGCTTTACTAATTGATAATACTGGTGTTTATAGAGATAAAGAAGCTCTGGGAAGACATTTGAAGTCTAAAGGTATTGCAAAAGTTCTACTTACTGCACCTGCTAAAGGGGAAGTGCCAAATATCGTTTATGGTGCAAACCACTTAGAGCATAATGCTGATGATTATGATATCTGGTCTGCAGCTTCATGCACAACAAATGCGGCTATTCCTGCACTTAAAGTAATGGAGGAGAAATTTGGAATTGAAAAGGGACACCTTGAAACAATTCATGCTTATACCAACGACCAGAACTTATTGGATAATTATCATAAGAAATACCGTCGAGGTAGAGCTGCACCAACAAATATGGTTATTACTGAAACTGGAGCTGCAAAAGCTGCTGTTAAAGTTATTCCTAGCCTTGAAGGTAAACTTACAGGTAATGCAGTTCGTGTTCCGGTACCAAACGTTTCGCTTGTGATCCTTACATTAACTCTGGAAAGACAATCCAGCCTGGAAGAGATCAATGATATTATGCTTGAAGCAAGTATGAAAGGTGGATTGGTAGAACAGATCCGCTACTCTAACGCTTATGAAGCTGTTTCTTCAGATTTCGTTGGAGACTCAGCAGCTTGTATCTATGATAGTCCTGCTACTCAGGTATCTAAAGATGGTCGTAATGTTGTTATGTATTTATGGTATGATAATGAATTTGGTTATACCATGCAGGTAATGCGCCTCGCAAAACACGTTGCGAAAGTGAAGACATATAGATATTATTAGAATACATTTATTATGGGGTGATTATATGTAAATCGCCCCATAACTTTTTATATTTTTGCAATTGAATTACAACCCCTAGGGGTGTTTTTTTGTTTATAGGAAAACCTATTTATTATGGCTAAGACAAAATATATTTTCGTTACAGGAGGTGTTACTTCCTCACTTGGAAAAGGTATTATTTCAGCTTCCCTGGCTAAATTATTACAATCCAGAGGCTTTAAAACTACCATCCAAAA
>PARP01000010.1 GCA_002711565.1 Bacteroidota bacterium | reverse complement strand
CGAACTAGTTCACCTAACCTTTTCTGGTTCTTCAGATATATCTCCTAAAAGATAATCTATAAAAACATTTTGCTAAACTAATGGCGAAGTCGAAGTACGGGAACCAAATTCTAGCCATCCTTAGACAGATATAATCAATTTTGTATTTTAGTTAAAAATAAATCCAATGCCCTATACCTACGATTTTCCGAGAGCTTTAGTAACTGTTGACTGCCTTGTATTGAATTCGAATAAGCAGGTTTTACTTATTAAAAGATTGAATGATCCTTTTAAGGATTCATGGGCATTACCAGGTGGATTTATCGAAATGGATGAAACACTTATCGACTCTGCCTATAGAGAATTAAAAGAAGAAACCGGAATCGAGAATGTCGACTTAATTGAATTAGCGACTTATGGAGAGCCGGGAAGAGACCCAAGAGGGCGAACTATTACCATTTTATTTGGCGGAATATTAAGAAATTCTGATAAAGTGATCGCTGGTGATGATGCAAAAGAAGCTAAATGGTTTACCCTAGATGAGCTTCCGGACCTTGCTTTTGATCATAAACAAATTATAGAGGAAAATAAATCCAGGCTACTGAACCATTAAATTACATCCACGGATATCACTGGAATCGAATCTACCTAAAACTTCAAAGCTTCCATCAGCATAAGACTTTCCTAGATCCTGAGTCATTATAAACGAACAGGAATAAACATTCGCCAGATCGATGATATTCATGCCTCCGGTCTGCTCATTTCCAACTAAAGTCAATGGGTCATTTGTGTCTCTGATAAGAACTTTCATCCAAGGCGGACAATAAAATCTACCATTTCCTTTGGAGTAAGCTTGCGATAATAACTCGGTCATTCCATATTCCGAATGTATAGAATCAACATTCAGCTTTTCACATAAAAGCTTATGTAATTCATCACGTACCAACTCTTTTCTCTGGCCTTTCATCCCTCCCGTTTCCATTACGATCAGTTGATCTTTACTGATTGAATATTTCTCTGCAAGATCGAGTAATGCGAAAGTAACTCCTAACAATATTACCTTCTGTTCTTTCAATTCAGGAGAACTCAATACTTGTACTAGTTCATCATGATTATGTAGATAGAAACCACTTTTGTGATGCTTGGAGTCATCGATCAGTTGTTGAGCCATATAAACCAGAGAAGAGCCTTCTCTTTCTAGATAATTAGGTAATAAGGCAAGTATGCAATAGTCAGATACATTGGCATAAAACCTATTAAAAGCTGCCTTAAAGCTCTTTTCATAAATGCTCAGATCACCAACGTGATGTTTGCTTTGGGTTTGTCCGGTAGTGCCGCTACTACTGAAGATTACCTCTGTCTTAACATCCTCAGAAATGATTTTGTGAGATTTAAAAAAGTCGATCGGGAGAAATGGGATCTGCTCGATCCTTTTAACTTCCTTAGGATCTATTCCCAGATAACTGACATACTCTTTATATATGGAAACCTTTTCTGCCTGATATCTGAAAATTTCAAGGCACAACTCCTCAAAACTGTCTGGCGAATCGATTTTCAAAAAATCCAGTTTGTCCATTATTTTTTCTCCCATATCAAACAAAAATACGAATAAGAACGTTTAATTATTTTGTATTTTTATGTCGCTTCGCACAGCAGCCTAAACAACTATCATTATCAATCATTTAGACGAATAAATATCAAATGAATTCAAAATTCAGTTCCAGGAAATATGTAGTTCTCAGCATCTTCATTATCATTGGAATAATATTTATTGTTCGTTTATTCTTTTTGCAGATCATAGATAATGAATATAAACTGTCGGCCGACAACAATGTACTCAGATATATTACTCAGTATCCTGCCCGTGGATTGATCTACGATAGAAATGATGAATTGCTGGTTTATAATGAAGCGACCTACGACCTAAATGTAATTCCCAGACAGATCAAAGATCTCGACACAGTGTATTTGTGTAAGCTTCTAAAGATCACAAAAGAGGATTTCGAAGAAAGGCTTGAAAAGGCCAAGATTTACTCTCAATATAAGCCATCCGTTCTTTTGGAACAGATCTCGAAAGAGGATTATGGTTATCTGGAAGAGCAGATGTATAAATTCCCTGGGTTTTTCGTTCAGGCCAGAACTCTAAGAAAATATCCATTACCTAATGCTGCTCATGTTCTGGGATATGTTGGAGAGGTTAATAATCGTGAAATCTCCGGTGATGAATACTATAAGTTAGGTGATTATATTGGTAAAAGCGGGATAGAGCGCTATTATGAAGATGATCTTCGCGGGAAAAAAGGGTTGCAGATCAAATTGGTTGATGTTTTCAATCGTGAAAAGGGAAGCTTCCAAAATGGGAAATATGATACTTTGGCAGTTTCCGGAACAGATCTTTATTTATCAATAGATATTCAGCTTCAGGCTTATGGCGAGCAGCTAATGCAAAATAAGAAAGGAAGCATTGTTGCAATTGAACCATCAACCGGCGAAATTCTGGCAATGGTTTCAGCGCCTTCTTATGATCCCAATTTATTGATCGGTAGAATTCGAAATGCTAATTTCTCTAAGCTTAGTAAAGATAGTACCGAGCCATTATTCAATAGAGCTACAATGGCGCAATACCCTCCCGGATCGACCTTTAAAGCTGTAGAAGCCATCATTGGACTAAATGAAAACGTTCTGCATACTTATACAAAATATAGTTGTCAGGGAACTACCTCCACTCCTATTGTTTGTAGCCATGACCATTACTCACCACTGGATCTGGATCATGCAATGGAACAATCCTGTAATCCGTATTTCTGGAAAGTTTTTAAGTCATTGTTAGAACAACCAAAGTTTGGAAGTATTCATGAAGCCTACGACCACTGGAGAGCTGAAGTTATGAAGTTTGGAATTAATACCAGGTTGAATTCAGATGTTAATAGTCAGCGAAAAGGAAACCTTCCTGATCATACATACTTCAACAGATATTATGGTAAAAGAGGTTGGAGAGCCATTACGGTACGCTCATTATCTGTAGGACAAGGAGAGATCGAACTCACGCCACTACAATTGGCAAATCAGGCAGCTGTTATTGCGAATCGTGGATATTATATTGCACCACATTTAGTTAAAGGAATAGAACAAAAAACCAATAAGGCCGATCATTTCAAAGATACTGTTAAGGTAGATTATTCGAGAGATATTTTTGAGAATGTTATTGAAGGAATGAGATTGGTTTATCATGGTGAAGAAGGATCAGCAAGATGGTTTCGTGTTGACTCAGTTCAAATGGCCGGCAAGACAGGCACAGCGCAAAATCCGCATGGAGATGATCATTCTGTTTTCATCGCTTTTGCACCTGTTGAAAATCCAAAGATCGCTATTTCGGTTGTAGTTGAGAATAGNGGTTATGGAGCAACCTGGGCTGCACCAATTGCTAGCTTAATGATCGAGAAGTATTTGAATGGAGAGGTTAAACCATCATGGTGGGAAGAAAAAATGTTGAACACTAACCTAATTGTAAAAGAATGAGAAGCAGACAGGGCATATTCAATAATATTGATTGGGTAATTGTACTTCTGTACTTTTCGTTAGTGATCATTGGTTGGATCAGCATTTATTCAGCTGTATATGATGAAAACCATCAAAGCATATTTGATTCAACTCAGCGATATGGTAAGCAGCTTATTTTTATCTGTGCTGCAACTGTATTGGGACTAACCATCTTAATGATCGACAGTAAGTTCTTCTCAACATTTTCATACCTCTTTTATATTGCCGGTATTCTGGCATTGATGGCAGTGCTTGTTGTCGGGACAAAGATCTCCGGATCCCGATCCTGGTTCCAATTTGGTAGTTTTGGGCTCCAGCCTTCAGAATTCATGAAGTTTGTTACCTGTTTAGGGCTTGCTAAATACTTAAGTTCTTATAGTGTTAGTTTATCAAANTTCAAGCATATATTCTATGCAGGTGTATTGATCTTAAGTCCGGCATTCTTGATCCTTTTACAACCTGATACAGGATCTACACTGGTATATATATCATTGATACTTGTTCTCTTCAGAGAAGGCTTATCAGGCAATTTCCTCATCATTGGTGTTACGGCTATCATACTATTCGTCCTCACTTTATTATTCAATAAGTTTTATGTGATGGGTGGAGTATTTGTTTTACTGCTCCTCAGTTATTTATTGTATCTATCGAAAACCAAAAGGAATCTTTTTGCACTCTTAATAATTCTTATTCTTAGCTCAGGCTTTATTTATAGCGTTGATTATGCTTTTGAAAATATTCTTCAGGCCCATCAAAAGAATCGTATTGATGTTCTCATTGGAAAGAAATCCGATCCAAGAGGAATTGGTTATAATGTAAATCAATCGAAGATCGCAATAGGAAGTGGTGGATTTAGTGGAAAGGGATTCTTAAAAGGAACCCAAACCAAATATAATTTCGTTCCAGAACAAGACACCGATTTTATCTTTTGTACCATTGGTGAAGAATGGGGATTTGCAGGCAGTTTATTGGTAATTGTATTATTCCTGATCTTATTGGCAAGATTAATAAAAGTGGCAGAGCGTCAACGTTCTGCATTTAGTCGGATCTATGGTTATGGAGTTGCAAGTATTCTCTTCTTCCACTTTATGGTAAACATCGGAATGACGATCGGATTAGCTCCTGTTATCGGAATCCCATTACCATTCATTAGTTATGGAGGCTCCTCTCTCTGGGCATTTACCATTCTCCTTTTCATCTTCATCAGAATGGATGCCACAAGGCTCGAGGTATTGTAAAATATTCTAGTGCAAGTATACTTAGAAGTTTATCGAATACATTAAAATATAGTGTAATATATAGTAATAGATTGTAATTAATTGTTTGAGGTGATTTTATGTAAACAATTGTATTACTAATAATTACAACTTAATTACTAGTTATTACTACGATAATACCTACTGTTACAAAAGCATTAATCCATTTTAAATAAAAAAAGCGACCCTCACTGAGAGCCGCTCTTAAATATTTTAAATTCTATTATCTATATCCTAATAGAAAGAATGTCTGTTATCTTCGATCTCAGCAGCATTTTCTAGTGCAGTCATGATCATATTATTACGAACACGATTTGCGAAATATGCTTGCATTTGTGCTTTAGTTAACTCGATGCTACTTGTGTTCTCTGGATCTTTAAGTCCCAAAGTATTCACAATATAAACAGCACCATTACCTTGGATCACTTCAGAAATCTCACCATTTCCAAGACCGAAAGCTTGTCCTACAACTTCTGGCTCAAGTCCGTAAAGATTGATAACTGCAGTGCTTAAGTTTACATCCACAGGTTCAATGGTAACACCCATTTTTGATGCAATATCAGCCATTGTANTAAGACCTTTAACTTGCTCACGAATGTATTCTGCTTTTTTAAGTTTATTTACTTGTGCAAAAACAAGATCTCTAACTGATTCGAATGATTGAGTTCCTGCTTCATCAATTTTAGTAAGCATTGCTACCACATAATTACCGTCCATATCAAAGATCTCTGAGATGCTTCCAATTTCAGTTTCCTCATTAAATGCCCAACGAACCATTGTTCTTGGATATTCGATCTCAGGAATAAAGTTAGTAGCCTTTGTTAATGATGGCATATTTCTTTTGCGAAGTCCTAAATTATTAATTGCCGATTCGAAAGCTTCTGGAGAATCAGTCTCAGCAGCGAATTTACTAGCCATTGTCCAGTAATCCTGATACGTTTGAGAACTTGGCTCGATCGCTCTGTTAATTACAGCAACACGGATCTTCTTATTGAAACCTTTCTTAGCAATAACCTCAATAACATGATAACCAAATACCGTTTCTACAACTTTGATCTCACCCATATAACCGGTTAAAACAGCTTGGTTAAAAGGCCAAACCATTCCCATATCAGGGAAGAAACCTGTATCACCACCATTTTGAGCAGCAGTAGGATCATCAGATACTTCTTTAGCAACATCAGCAAAGCTGTTAGAATCTCTTCTTAACACATCAGCAATACTGTCTGCCATTGCTTTTGCTTCTTCTCTGGTTCTTTGTGCTTGAGATTCATAAGCTCCTTGATAAGCAAGTAAGATATGATTAGCTCTCATAGAGTCTGGACGTAATTGAACATCCATTAAGCGAGCCATAGTGAAGATATCATTATCAACGTAAGGTTCAACAAATGTTCCTACTTCAGCTTCAAATAATTTCTCATCAAGTTGAACAGGAAGATCACCTTGCTTGAAGAAAGTACTATCGTAACGATTATCAGAAACTGCATTAACAAATGCGATTACGTCTGAAGTTTGTTTGAACTCCTCGAAGAACTCATTTACCTGACGTGTAGTTTCAACTCTGTCTTCAACAGAAGGTTGAACTTCAAAGATCACATAGTCAACACCTCTAACTTCTTCGTTAAGCTGATATTGATCGGTATTATCGTTATAGTAAGCTTTAAGATCTGCTTCAGTTACATCAACAAGATCATCAGAGATATCTGCATATTTCTTAGCTAATAACTGAACAGAAGCTACTTTATTTCTTGAGATATACTCAAATTCGGCAAGTGCTTCCGGAATATAATATCCTTTAGAAACCATAGTTCCGAATTTCTCATATCTACGGCTATCTTTGATGGTTGCTTCAAGGCTTAACCATTGTTGAACGGTTGCCTGATCCATCTGATTCATATTTTGTAAGAAGCTTAATACAGCAGTTTGGTCGAATTCACCTGTTGCAGGATTGCTGAAATACTGGCGAATAATTGGATGTGGGTTATTTCCTTGAACTAATTCAAATAATTCGTCAGAAGAAATATTGATTCCAAGTTCTTCGAACTCTTCTCCCATTAAGATCTCACTAACATACTGTTTCCAAGTTTGCTCTCTCACGTAGAACATTTCAGTTGCAGATAGATTGTTTCTTCCGCTTCTACGTTTTTCATTCTCTACGTTAAACTCCAGACGAGTACTAAAATCTTTATATGTGATCTTTTCACCATTGATCTCTCCAACGTCACTCGGACCGCTAGATTGTGTTTTAGCTAAGTCACCTAAAACGAATGCTGCCAACGCAACACCGATTACAACGATTAGTAATCCTGAATGTTTTCTGATTTTTCCAATTACAGCCATTTCATTATAATTTTTAACAGTTTGCAAATGTACGTAAGATTGTTAAGAATTAAAAAAAAATTAAAGGCCTGTTTGTAGATAATTTCCAAGCCTTAAAAGATTGACATTGTTTAGTTTAAATCTAGATAGTAAATAATAAAACCCGAGCTGGAGGGAATGAGATTTTCAGACTAATGTTTTATGCTCATATACACACTTTCGATCCTGTTTTCAACAGCTTGCTGAATGATGAAAGTAAATTTGTCAATTTTGATCTCTTCATCAATTTCCGGAATGCTTTCATGATGATATAGTATGAAGCCCGCAAGTGTTTCATACTCTTCGGATTCCGGAATATTGAATTCATATTTGTCGTTCAGGTAATCGATCTCCATTCTGCCAGAGAATTGGAATTCGGTTTCACTGATCTGTTTATCAATTGCATCTTCAACATCATGTTCGTCTTCGATCTCACCAAAGATCTCTTCGATGATATCTTCCATTGTGATCATGCCAGAGGTTCCACCAAATTCATCAACTACAACTGCAACACTCTTATGTTCTTTTATCAGCATTGACAGCACTTTATTGGCAAGCATGGTTTCAGGTACAATAACGATCGGTCTTAAAACTTCATTTATCGATTCAGGTTTGTGGAAAAGATCATACGAATGCACATAACCAATTACATTATCGATACTCTCGGTATAGATCAAAATTTTGGAATGCCCGGTTTTAACAAAAAGCTTACGTATATCTTCTATTGAGTCTTTATCTTCAAGTGCGATAATGTCTGTTCTGGGGATCATGCATTCACGCAATTTCACATTTCTAAAGTCAATCGCATTTTGAAAGATCTGGATCTCTTGTTGAATCTCAACATGATCGGTATCTCCATTACCTGTAAACTCCGTGAAATAGTCGTGAAGATCAGAAAAGCTAAATGAATACTTTTCGGATTTAAACTTTACGCGTAAAATATATTTTAGAATGAACTTTGAGATCCCAAGATATATCCAAACAAATATGAATAGAATAATGTAGAAGACAGCTATTGGTATCGCAAAGAATCTAAGAATTGCATTAGGTTGAATACGAAATACGATCTTCGGGATAAACTCTGCCGTGAACAGAATGATCACTGTAGCGATCAGCGTTTGGGTCAATAGAATTAGGATATCTCCTTGCAGATCAAGGGGGAGGATTTCAAAAAGCCAAGGTTCGAGGATCTTGGTCATTGCAATACCATAGATCACTAGAGCAATGTTATTTCCCAGTAATAAAGCTCCAATAAATCGAGATGGATTTTTGATAAAAAAAGAGATCAGTTTTCCGGTAAAGGTACCGCGACTTTTATCCAGTTCGATCTTGAGTCGGTTAGAGCTGATAAAAGCGATCTCAATTCCTGAAAAGAATCCTGAAAGCAGAAGTGTAATTACAACGATTATCCAGTTATTCATAATGATCTTTAGAGAGAAATAAAGATATTAATTTTTATCGCCTTCATCAATTTCAACTTCACCATGCGGATTTTTAATCTCATATTCGTCGAACTGCTCATCTGAGGTTAGTCCCGAGCCGAACATCACATCATTTTCCCGAATGATCTTTACTGCAACATCCGAATAGATCAGCTTTTTTCGCTGATCCCATATAAGCTCTTCTGTATGCATTTCTTCATTCTTACGTATATTGATCACGATCACATTTCCCCTTGCAATGAGGATCTGTTCTTTTTCATAACGAATGCCGTAATCGGCTTTCAGGGTAGTTTCAACCTGCTCACTCTTGCCATAAAAAATTCCATAAAGACCTTCCGGAAACTCAAGATAGGGCTTATCACCTTCATATCTTTTCATGAGAGGTGTTGTAAGCTTTGCCCTGATCAATCCCGAATCACTCTTTATGAATTCCAGATCTTTAGCCATGATGTCTGGAATAGAATCGGCGGAAAGGATATTACTGTAAGTTTTCAGGTCTGACTTACAAGCAAAAAGCATTGCTATGAATAAAATCATAACAATGCTTTTTAGTACCTTAAATTTGTTGGCAGGAGTGCGCATCAAATCTTGGTTAGATTATTTTGCAGCTCTGATCGTAGTATTTTCCTGGATCCAGCATTCTACTTTATAAGCATCACCTTCTTTAAGATTGTAGAAGAAGATAGTTTCAGTAGTTGGATAATACTTACGATAAGAAGCGATTCTTCTATCTGCAGTTTCTTTAACTTCCGGGTTAGCTCTTTTCGCTTGAACATATTTGTCAACGGCTGCCCAGTAAGCAACTTTCTTCGTTAAGTCGTTATCACCACAACGATCTGCACTTGCAGCATAAAGGTCACCAATTAAGATATATGCTTCACCATTTTGAGGATTTAACTCAATAGATTTACGAGCATTTCTTCTGGCCTCAACATAATTATTAAGCTGTTGATTACACATTGCCATATATTGGCAAGCAAGAGCCACTTTTTCAGCATCTTCCATGTTAAGTGCTTCTGAAAGATACGTAAGTGCTTCATTATAATTCTTCTCAATTAAGTACATTTTTGCAATTAAGTAAGCAGATTCCGGAGATGGCTCTAATTTGTAAAGTTGAACTGTAGCATCGAAATATAGTTGATGATCAGTACATTTCTTTTTATCAAGGATGCCAGTGATCTTTTTCAATAGTTCAACATCTTCTTGATTCTCATTAAATTTCTTTTGATAGATCGCTACAAGATCTTCACAAGTTGCATAAGGTTCGAATTCAGCTTCGATATTACCTTTAACAGTTAACCAAGTTTCTAGGAATCTTTTGCTTCTTGCATCAGATTTAACCTCTAAACGTTTAATATTGCTTTCAACAATATTCATTACTTCGTCATATACCTCAACGATTACAGACGTTTCAAGAGCACCTTCCTTAACCATTTTAACGGTCGTTCTGAAATAATAAACGATGATAGGACCTTGCGATCTGTTTTTCTGTAGCTGTACAGATTTTTTAAAGATATTGTAAGCTTCTTCGTAATTTTTTGTTCTGTATTTGTAGAAGTCAACACCTTTACGACCAAGTGTAGAACCTTCTTTTCCATAAATAGCAATACGAGTATCGTATAAGCTAAGTAGTGTATCAATATAAGCTTCGCGCTTTTCCTGATCTTTTTCTTTTTTGATCAGATAATCCATGATACGAACACCATCCACATAAGTATTCTGAGTTCCCTTTGGACAATTCAATAAAACCCAACGCCATGGTCCGATAGCATCTTTTACAGATTCATTCTTATACTTACTGTCTTTCCACTGACGGTAGAATTCACGGTATAAAGAAATGTTTTCTACACATTTTGCACTATCCTGACCGAATCTAGGGCCATCATAAGTCTGTCCTTGTACGTCTTCATTAAAAGAAATGAAGCTTAAGCTAATTGCTAGTAAAGTGAAAATGATTTTCGCTTTCATAATTTATTTGTGTTTAATAATACTTTCTTTGTTCAAACCACTTTTGATGTAAGGTGATTCCTAATCGGAATCTTAAATATTTTTCTTTGATCAGATTATTTGCTGTAGTACCCCTCTGACCGTATTCTACAGCTATATTAAATGCAGATTTAGATCTTTTCATTGGCAAACCTATTCCAAAGCTTATGCCATATTCATTGATTTTTGTATTTCTTAATGTCAAATTCGAATTTTCGTAGTACACACCAAAACGATAAGACATTCTTTTAAAGTACGAATATACGTTATTCTTATCAGGAATGTACTCTCCACCTGCTGCTACTCTAAAGCTACTATTTAGACTATCTATAGCTCCATACTCCCTATATTCCGACCAATTCTCAAGCTCCATATCCATTCCGAAGTGCCATTTATCCTTTTTTCTCAGACTGAAACCCACTCCATATTTATTAGGAAATACAAGTGTACCTTCCTTTGCAAGCTCCATAGTAATAGTATCCTGAAAATAGTCAACACCAAGTGAAGTTTCCGAGAATGAACGCACTAAATAATCTCTTTTAGCACTTAAGTTAACCTTAGGAGAATAAACTGCTCCAATTGTTAGATCAACATCTTCTTTTATGTTTTTGTGATATTGAAGTCCAAATGTGAATTCAAAATCTTTTACCACAACTGATTCAAAAACGCTTGTGTTCAAAAATGTAGTTGTATCGAGGAATACTTTTTGGTTCTCTCTGTCGAGTGTACCAAAAACGAAAGAAGTATTCACACCTGCTGAAAAGTTTTCAGAAAGTTTAAATGCATTTCCCCAATAGAATTTATTAAGTCCTCCATTACCAACTGCTGATTGTCCTTCTCTTCCAAAAGGTCCGTCTTCGTTCACCGATCCGAAATTATATTCAGAATTTGAAACTGGTACAAGACCTACACTGGTATTCCATCCTTTAGCCACTCTAAATCCGAACATAAGGTAGCTCAATGTTCCATTACTTACCTTCTCACTTGATGTAGATGAGTTTAAAGTTCCTGATGAGGTTAACATTCCGGCACTAAATGTGAAAGATTTAGGTGCAAGGGCAGTAAATGATGCAGGATTTGCAAAATTCAAGTTTGCTTCTTCGCGGATACCAAAGGCGATACCTCCCATTCCGGCATTTTTTACATCGAAGATGTTATTCGTTATTCCAGCACCATATAAAGAATACGGAGAATTCGTTCTGTTTTGACTAAAAACCATGCTTGAAGAAACAAGAATGATTCCTAGAATGATACATGCCTTAATCCAATTTCTTACCATTAAAATCCAGTATTATATTTAATCCCTCCAACACCATGTTTGGGAGTGCAAAGATGTTATTTTTTAGTCTTTTATCAAAATAAATATAATCTCCTCCAGTCAAAATAATTGTTAAAATTTCATAATTCTCATGATACGCATCGATTATACCATCAATTTCGGCGGAAATACCATTTAAAACACCTGATAATATTGATTCTTCTGTACTTGAACCACTCAGAAAATCGATCTCTTTATAGTTCAATTTTGGAAGGCGAGCCGTATATGTATTTAAAGCTTTAAATCGCATTTCCATACCTGGTGAAATACTTCCACCGATATATATTGCGTCTTTTGTAAGTAAATCATAGGTGATACATGTGCCTGCATCAATAACTAATGCGTTCTGATCAGGATATTTTCCAAGCAGAGCAGCAACCGCAGCAATTCGATCTTTCCCAAGCGTTTCTGGAGTTCTATATTGGATTGTGAAAGGTACAGGCGTTTGATGATCCAGCTCAATGAAATGATACTCACTTTTCAGAAAGTCCATAATATCATTATCAATCTTTCCAACAGACGATAATATTGAAGCTTCAATTTGTGGATATTTTTTTGTGATTTCTTGAAGATCCGAAAGCGTAAAATTCGAGTATGAAACAAGATCAACAAGCTCACTTTCATTGAAGATTGCAAGCTTTGTAAATGAATTTCCGTTATCGATAATTAATTTCATCTTTATGAATCAATGACTTAGCAGCGCAAATGTACGGATATATGACTTATTTTATCAGAATTTGAAAAAAAATTTTAGATATTAAAAAAATGTGTTTAAATTTGCGCCACCAAAACGCGATGGTACCATAGCTCAGTTGGTAGAGCAACGGACTGAAAATCCGTGTGTCCCTGGTTCAAATCCAGGTGGTACCACAAGCACAAACAATTAAAATCCTGATTCTGAAAAGACTCAGGGTTTTTTGTTTTGGTCTTGCGAAACTATTGCGAATAAAATGGTAACAGTTTCATTGGTTTTGAAAAGAGGGGTACCCCTCCGCAGATTTCGTTTTAAGACTAGTTTTAAGCTATATCACATTTTGATAGTCACTACATTCATAGAACTGCATAGGAATATAATTCAAAAACTAATCTTCTAAACTTACTATTTCCTCTTTTCCCTGTTGAATTCATTTAAATTTCAATATCATAATAAACCAATAGTCTAATTAATTCTGAATAAGTTTCAGACTATAAGGGAAGAGACAGCAATATTAATGATACTTGTTAATTTCTATCTACTCTCTACTCTTTAGTCTATTCTAGTTAATAAACTTTTTGTAAATTTGAATTATAAGTTAAACAACTCTTATTCTCGTTGTTTATCAAACTCCCCATTTATTCTAGTCTCCCCTTATGTTTTACTTTAAAAAGGTTTTTATGAACTATTTAGAATATTCGGAAAGGCTCAATCGAATTGTTGAATTGGCTAAGCTAAAATCTACAGGGACTCCAAAAGAACTGGCTTATAAACTAGGAATCTCAGAAAGGACACTCTATAGAATGATTTCAACGCTAAAAAACCAAGATCACTCAATTAACTACTCAAATTATTATAGGTCCTATTATTTGAAATAATTATTAATAGTCCTTCCCATTTAAACCGACATTTTTTGGCAGTGATGCTTTTTATAATTGTAGTTTTTTAACTATAAAAACTATGATAATCAACTCAAGGTATAATATCCTTTTTAAAGACAAGAGTTTTAATTATGCATTTAACTCTTTGAGTGGATCACTTATTAAAATAACAAAAAACCAGCTGCTATTTCTTCAAGAAGGTAAAAACGCCAATTCATTAGACCTGAGTAATAGTGAACAAAGAATTCTTATTGAGAATGGGTTTCTTATAGAAGATAACTTTAATGAATTAGAATTTCTTGAGAAGAATTTCCGCACAATGTCAAAAAATCCTTATTCAGCAATTTATACTCTATACTTATCAATGAAATGCAATCTAGCATGTCCATATTGCATAGAGAAAAGTTCTAATAAAACCATAAATGAAATTGATTTAGAAATTCTAGAGAGATTTATTGTAAACCAGTTAAGTACGATTAATAATGTGTTGGTTGTATGGAGCGGTGGTGAACCATTACTATATTGGGAGAAAATAAAGAAACTAAGTAAAACTTTTAAATCCAATAGCAGAAAACCTTTTTATTCAAGGATTGTTACGAATGGTGTTCTATTAACAGAAGAAATCGCGCGAGAACTACCTACTTATAATATAAAACATGCACAGATTACGCTAGATGGTCCACCAGAAATTCATGATACAAGTAGAATCTTTAAATCAAAAAAAGGTTCATTTAATCAGGTTCTTCAAGGAATAATAAATGCCAGTAAATACATTAAAGTTACAATTAGAATAAATATTGATTCTGTTAATGCTAAGCATATACCTAGACTGTTAGAACTATTAAATTCATCAGATATATCAAAGGAAAATGTTATTTTATCATTTAAACCTATTGTTCCCGGATATAACACTAAAGACACATCAAACTTATTAAGTAATAGAGATTTCAGCATTATTGAAATCGAGCTATACAAGCAAGCAAAGAAATATAATTTCCCAACATCATTATATACCGTTAATCCTAATTCTGTAAGGTGCGCATACTTTCATAATAATTCCTTTAATATTTCACCCGATTTAAAACTTTATAGATGTTCTGAACAAATTGAGGAGACTCAATTCGCATGTGGAAAGATTGATGAGGATAGTAATATTAAGCTTTATAGGAATGTGAATAAGTTAGAAACTTATGATCCTTATGAAGATGAAGAATGTAAAAGATGTAAAGCTCTTCCTTTATGTATGGGGAAATGTCCAATCACCATAAATAACAAAAACTGCAATCATGGTGATGGATGTGTTCCACACAAGTTCAACACTTGCGAAAGGGTTTTATTGCAGAACAATATTGAATACAATGATTTATTGGAGTGTGCCGAAAATCCATTAAAGAGTAGGTGTAATTAAAATTAACTTAAAATGAAAATCAAAAAAAAGGAAATTAAGAAGCCTAAATTGATTAAGAATGTTGATTCAAAGATTACTTCAGGATTAGAAGTAATAGTTGGCGGAAATCCACCAATGGAAGGTAGCTGTGGTGCTGGTGAAGCTGGTATTGTTTGTGACCGTGCTGGTGCAAGTTCTGGAACATTATAGCATTTAGCTATCAGTAAGAGGGGTCGTTTAGACCCCTTATTTCACTTCATATCTATGGGAAAAATTTATAAATATTCCAGTTTTAATTTAAGAATAAAACTAGATGAACTTTCTTGCTTGCTATATAATACAAGCTCTGGAATACTAGTTAAAATTAAAAATAGGAAGCTAGATAATATACTGAGACATTTAGAAAATGGATATCAAAACATAAATAATCAACTATTAAGTCAATTAATTGAAAACAATTTCATTATTGATAACAAGGTAGACGAATATAAAAAGATAGTAGAAAGGTATCTTGATTTTAAGAAAAATCAAAGACGCTTAGAATTATACGTTATTCTTACGATGGAGTGTAATTTTGATTGTCCATATTGCTTTCAAACAAGAGAAAAGCATTCGATTGATAATTTACTTGCTAATTCCATAATAAAGCTTGTAAAAGAGAACGTAAAAAAATTTAAAATAAAAGAAACAATTATACACTGGTTTGGCGGAGAACCTTTGCTACACAAAGATATAATTAGTAAGATTTCATCAAGTTTAAAAGATGTATTAACACATTCAATCTTACACACTAATGGTTATGCTATGGATTCTCAATTTATTAATTCTTTAGAAGTGTTAAAAATAAAGCAAATTAGGGTTACTTTAGATGGTCCTAAAAGTATTCATGATAAGAGAAGAAAACTGAAGGGGGGAAAAGGAACATATGAAAAAATTAAATCTAACCTCTCTAGTATTGTCAATAGTAATAACAATATTTCAATAATAATTTCTACGAATATTGATAAGTTAAATATTGATCAATATGAATTTTTGCTAAAAGATATTGAGAGTTTCTCCGGTAAAGTTCAACTAAATGTTAACAGAACTTTTATTGGGAACAAATGTGAAATGACAGAACTAGATACGTTTAATAAAAGTGAATTCAACAAAAAGTCTGAGAAGCTCTATGATCAAATTATAGATAAGAACCTTGGGGAGTTTTTCATGCCCAAGCAATTACTTAATATTTGTCAAGCTGACAATCAGTTTTCATATGCAATATATCCAAATGGTGAAGTTTTTAAATGCTCCTCTTGTATTAGTAATCCAAGAAGTAAAATAGGATTTTTACATGATGGGGAAATTGTTCTTAATGATAAGGAATATCAGAAATGGGAAGGCATTGGATTTTTACACGATAAGGATTGTCAAAAGTGCAAAATTCTTCCATTATGTCTAGGGGGGTGCCCTGAACACAGAATATTTCAGTCTTCTGATGCAGGTCAGACAAAACTCTGTTATGAAGACAATGATATTGAAACTATTAAGAATCGAATACTTTTTTATTATAAAAAATACATTGAGAATAAATAATTATACCACATATGTTTAATCTAGTATTAAAACTATTCCTAAGAAACTTTGTTTCAAATTTTACATATTCTGTTATTGCTTTAATCGGATTAGCAATTGGCATTGGAAGTTTTCTCAGTGTCGCTTTATATATAACACACGAACTTAACTATGATAATCATGCTCAAGATAAAAGCAATACTTACAGGGTGATCAAGTATTTTGAAGAGGAGAATATTGAGTTTGATTCATACTCACCACCACCATTGGCCAAGGCCGTTTCACAAGAGATTCCAGGAATTAAGGCAGTCTCCCGATTTATGCCTAATGCACAATTGAAATGCCAATATAAAGATTTAGTTTTTCTTGAATCGGTTTATGCTGCTGACTCAGATTTTTTCACACTTTTTACATATGACTTTGTAAATAGACAACAGAAAATATTAGATGAACCATTTACAATTGTTTTATCTAATGAATTAGCTTTCAAAATCTTTAAAAGTAATGACTGCTTAGGAGAATTTATTCAAATTGGAGAGCATGAGTATAAAATTACTGGCGTCTACTTGAAACACCAATATGGATCTCACTTTGATTTCGACATTTTAATTTCCTTTAATTCTATAGAAGATATTAGGGGTGAAAATGGTTAAGCAAATCCTGGAACGTAAACTGTTTATCCACTTATATTCTTTTAAATGAAGTACAAAGTAAAGCTAAAATAGAGAAATCAATCGAAAACATTGTTAATTTAAGATCTAGTAGCAATGGCTTAAAACGAAGAATAATATTGCAACCGCTGAAAGATATTCATTTAAAGTCAGGCTTTATTAAATATGATAGTCATAATTTAAATAAAGGAAGTATTTCGTCTGTAAGAATTTTCTTTTTAATAAGCATTTTAGTCCTTTCTGTTTCTCTTATAAATTACATTAATCTAAACACTATTAGTTCAGTAAAAAGATTTAAAGAAATTGGCCTTAGAAAAGTGTTAGGATCTGATAAATTGGAGATTCGAAAACATTATTTTAGTGAATCTATATTAAACACTTTTATTGCATATTTATTGGCAATTCTTTTAATTTTTATCTTTCTTCCAAGTATTAACAATCTGTTTTCATTTGAGATTTCAATCATGGATTTTTTCCAAATCGATTTTCTGATATTCTCGGCTCTATTAATACTATGTGCATCTATTCTTTCCTCATTTTACCAATCTATATATCTTGGCAAGCTAAACCCGATGAGTATATTGAAAGGCTCAAATATTAGAAGTGCAAAAACATCCTTATTTCAAAAGATTTTATTAGTGTTACAGTATTCTATAGCATTATTCATGATCTCCTTTTCATACTATGTTTTCACGCAGATGAACTATATACAGAATGTAGATTTAGGATATTCAAATGATAATGTTATTGAACTAAATATCTCAAACAAGAATATTCGAAGTAATTTAAACTCACTTAAAAATGAGCTTGTTAGAAATCCACATATAAAGCATGTTAGCGCCTCGTTATATGCCAATAAAGCACTTAACAACACTTACTTTTCAGAAAAAGGGAGTAAATCTAAAGTGCATATGTATTATAATTCAATAGATTCCAGTTTCTTAAAAACACTAAATATTGAATTGCTACAAGGAAGAAACATTAAAGAGATTAAGCATACGACTGAATTTACTGATGTTGTAATTAATGAAAGTGCTGTAAAATCATTTGGCTGGGACGATGCAATAGGTAAAACTATTCATCCCAACTATAGAGTTGTTGGGGTTGTATCAAACTATTGCTTTCTTCCATTAAATGAAAGTGGATATGCACCAATGCTTTTTTTCTATTTACCAAATCAATTTAATAAGCTTCTTATAAAAACTGATGGAAAGAATGAAGAATCCACGATAGCTTTTATTAAGGCAAAATGGCGTGAGGTTATGAATAACGAGCCATTGAATCTTAAAAAACTGGATTCATATTTCCTAGATGATTACCAAAGAGAGGTTAAACTTAAAAAACTATTCGTTATATTAACAATTATTGCCATTACATTAACTCTTTCAGGTTTAATAGTATTAACAATCAATTCAATAAATAACAAAAAGAAAGAAATCGTAATTCGAAGAGTTCATGGAGCTTCCTCAATGCAGGTGATTAAATTAATATATCAGGAAATTCTCATTTTATTAATTATCTCTCTTACAATTGCTTTACCTTTTGCAGTCTTATTTATTGAAAAATGGCTTGCTAACTTCGCATTTAGGATTCAACTTGATGCGTTTGTTTTTATAACTATATGTATTGTTTTATTCGTAATTGCGACCTTTACTATAGCATTTCAGTTATACTTAGCTTCAAAGATAGACCCAGTAAAGGTTTTGAAATATGAATAAATAAAGCTTACTTTTTAATATCTCCAATAATCGGATCAGTTAGAAGACTATATAATGATTGTTGGTTTGTTACTATATTGACTTCCCCTTTCAGATTAAAATTAGATTCTAGCTTTATACCTTTACTTGTTTTAAGGCCATTAGGTAATCGTAATTCTATTTGATACGTATCTTTTGTATCACTCAATCTAATGTTATCAACAACACCAACTAAATGGCCATAATTTATAGGTGAATAACCATAAAGACTTATGATTGCAGATTGTCCAATAGCCAAATTACTGGAAGTATGAGCAGAAACCTCAGTTTTTCCAATGATATTGACTTGGGTTACTTGTTCTTTTGAGTTATTGAATTGATTTACTTTAACTTCTATTAATACTTCCGATTTAATGGTAATCGGAATTTGTATAAACAGACTACTTCCAATCAATAAGATGAATATAAATAAGAAACCATATGTTCCTATTCTTACTAATCTACTCGGTGGTTTTCCAAGTAATTGATTTATTTCATCAATTCTATTCTCAGTATTATATGGCATTGATTAACTTCCTAACTCGAGTTGGTTTTTTACTAATTTATAATATAGTCCTTTTCTAGAGGTTAGAGTTTTATGAGTTCCTATTTCAGCAACTTTCCCGTTATCTAAAACAACAATTTGATCAGCATTCTTTACTGTACTTAATCGATGTGCAACTACAAGGACTGTTTTATTTATAAAAAATCTCTCAAGGTTATTCATAATTACTCTTTCATTTTTAGCATCTAGAGCATTGGTTGCCTCATCAAAAAACATATATTCCGGATTTTTATAAACAGCTCTTGCAATTAGAATTCTTTGTCTTTGTCCCTGACTAAGTCCAACTCCTTCAGCTCCAATTCTAGTATTTATACCCAATGGTAATGAATTTACAAAGTTCTCAAGGTTGGCGACCTTAACTGCAATATCTAACCTTTCCTTATCAATGTGTTCATCACTTAGTCCAATATTGTTTAGTATTGAATCCGAAAAAATGAAGCCATCTTGCATTACACAACCTATATTTGAGCTCCAAATTTTCTCATTGATGTTATTAAGGTCACAACCACCAACAATAATCTTCCCACTCGGCTTGTAGAATCCTAATAATAGTTTCAACAATGTTGTTTTACCACTTCCACTACTACCAACAATAGCAGTAACACAATTCCCAGGGATTATCAAACTGAGGTCGTTAATAGAAAAACCCGTAAAAGAACCTGGATATCTAAACTCTAATTTTTCAAGTTCAATATTCTTATTCTCTGGAATTGTCAATATCTCTGTTGTATTAATCTCTTGTTCAGGTTCAATTTCATGAATTTCACTAAATCTTTCAATACTAATTTTTGCATCTTGCGCTGCTCTAAAGAACGTAATCATTTGATTTAAGGGCGCATTTAACTGTCCTAAAATATATTGAATCGACAACATCATACCTAAGCTTAAATCTCCAGAAACAACAGATCTAGCTGCTAAATAAGTAATGAAGATGTTTTTTGATTGATTAAAAATAACACCACCTGCTTCTTGATACTGATTTAAAGCAAGGCTTTTGAAATTTATCCTAAAGATATTTTCTTGAACCTTCTCCCACTCCCATCTTTTTTGTTTCTCACAATTATTTAGCTTAATCTCTTGCATTCCTGTTATCAATTGAATTAAATTATTCTGATTGGATGAGAGTTGAGCAAAGCTTTTGTTATCCAATTCTCTTCTTTTCTTCATGAAAAGCATTACCCAAGTCAAATAACATATTGATCCAACAATAAAAACAATGAAAATTCTAAGATTATAAATGGATAAAACAATTGAGAATACAATTAAGTTTGTAAAGGCAAATAATATCTGAATTGATGAACTTGTTAAAAATGTTTGTATTCTAGAATGATCACTAATTCTTTGCATTAAGTCACCAACTTTTTTTGAGTCGAAAAATCCTATTGGCAATTTCATTAGTTTTATTAAGAAATCTGATATCAAGGCAATATTAATTCTTGCATTAATATGGAGTAAAATCCAACTTCTAATAAACTCAATGCTTATCATACTAAAAAACAGCACAATCTGCCCGATAAGCATTAGGCTTATGAAATTTAAGTCTCTATTAGAAATACCAATATCCACCATTGCCTGAGTAACAAAAGGAAAAATCAGTTGTATTAAACTACCCAAAAGAAGTCCTAAAATAACTTGCACAATATATTTATTGTAAGGACGCAGATAAGAAGCTAAGTATCTTAGTCCCTTCTTGCTTTTAGGTTCTTGAGGTTTATTATAAAAATCTGGAGTTGGTTCTAAAAGCAGACAAATCCCGCTTTCTTCATTTGAATCACCTTTATTTAACCAACATCTTTCAAACTCTTCTCTTGAAAACTTAATTTGACCAAAGGCTGGATCTGTTACGATAACATATTCTGTTAAATTCCTTTTAAATACATGATTAACAACTACAAAATGTCTTTGTTTCCAATAAACAATACACGGCAAAGGTGCGCTTTCTTTAAGTTTATCGAAGGTAAGTTTAGCCGGTAGTGTTCTAAAACCTATAACTTCTGCAGCTTCACTTATACCTTGCATGGAAACGCCAACTCGAGAAATTTGACATAATTGCCTAAGTCGCTCCAGACTATAAGATTTCCCATAATACTTTGCAATCATTTTTAAGCATGTTGGGCCACAATCAGAATTGTCGAGTTGTTTATAGAAAGGATACTTTTTTCTAAACATTTCTTACAAAGTTTTATTATTATACTTTTCTCTTGCAATTTTTGATTTATAAAATCTATGGAGGAAACCATAAATAATCAACTCATATAATCTTTGTTTAGATTTAAATATTCTATTCATACTCATATGAATATAGCTTCCGAGTAATTCTGTTAAATACTTCTCTTTTTTCAAATTAGAAATGGCGGTTATTTCTCCTGCAAGCTTAATTTCTTCTAAATTTCTATGTAATAGGATTGCGTTAAATCCATCTGATTGGCTCGGGAATAAATCATACTCTAGTAGATTATGTAATTCTCTTTTATTAATTCTGTATTTCTGACTTAGCTGTTTAATGATTTGCGAGTTAATGTGAAATTCTTTAGCAAACTTTAAGGATAGGTTTCTAAGTACTTCCTCTTTTTCATTGATATCATATTTGAAAGATGACAATAATTGATCTATTATTTTAATCGAAAGCAACCATCTTAACTTTGATGAATTCTCGCTTTGGCTTAACAGTTCTATTAATTTAATTATTTTCTCACTATCGTAGAAGAAAAGTTGTTCTGATTGATTAATTGTATGTTCACCATACCTCACAAGCTCCCTTTTATAAGAATCGATATGGACATCCCACACAATGTTTGCGTCTATGTACTTCTTAAGTTCACGGTTTAAAAACGATTGAACTGTGTATATGGAATTCTTCTCTGTACAGTGGAACCTTACTCGCAAATGGAAATTTTCGTCTTTATACCTAACAAAAAACCATTTATCTATTATTCCATCTGTTAATAATCGCTGGACTATTGGGGAAATAGTTTTAATCAATATTCTTTCAATAAAATGATACTCAGTATAAATCTTATATGAAATCCATTCATCGCCTGGTATAAAAACCTCTTTTACCATTTTACTCATTTTGTGATTTTACTCTATTAAGGGAGAATACGAATTCCTTCAAGTACATAGAGCCTTCACCATTTACTTTAGACTGACTGATAAATTCAACTAGCTTGAATTCTGTTTTACTTTTTACAATAGAGATAAGTAACTCAACACAATTTATATTCTCTAAGTTTAAGAACAATTCATTATCTCCTTCAGATAATATTACCTCAATAGGGATCTTTTTTTGTTTTCTAAAAGCATTAATGGCTTCTAACACTTCATCTTTATTTGAATTAATGATATTAGAAATATCTTTCGTCTGTACAATCCAAGTAGCCAATGAAAGAATCGCATCTTTATATTTTACACGTGGGAGAAACTCACAGAGTTGACTAACAGCCCCCCATGAAAATGATACATTATCTTTAATGCCTTCGTTTTGAAGATCGCATAAAAATCTATAAATTGGAATTGAATTAAAAGACCAATTATGCGCACAACCTAGATGTGGTTTAATATACCTGTTTAAAGATTTCGAAAAAAGCCGTACTTGGTTATTTCTAATAGATACTTCGATATCGCTAATATTTATCTGCGCATTGGTTTTTTTTCTTGATTGAACCAACAAAGGAACTTCGTACTTTAGGGTACTTGGTCTATTTATAATATTTCCTATCTTACCATATGGAAGGTGTGCAATCTCTACAAATTCCCTATTAGAATCATGTTCCTTTTCAATACTAGATAAATCATTAATCATCGTTTTGATTTCATCATTAAAATTTCCAAACCTACCAATTAATCTTGTTGCTGATGGTCCATCGGCACTTTTAATAACAACAAGTTCTGTATCTATAATATTTACTTTTGCAGCTAATGTTATAGGAAGACGCTCCATCGAAGTATCAAAACAGTTTAGATCATGATCTGCTAATATAATTTCATGCCTACTGTTATGCATATTTTCCATGCATTTCTTTAATAAAAACTTCTCAACACTATTTAGTTTTATTTCATTGGTCTGATTATTTCTTGGAAGTATCAAGCCATCAAATAAATCTGATACTTCTCCGGTTCCTTGGACCCAGTTATAACCAATACTCAAATCATTATCAAGAACATGTAACAAAGGCACTTTATTGTCTCCATACCGGGTGTAAAAATGTTGTTTGAATTTTCTTAAACTCGATGACTCACTGTAAATTGATAGTGCATTTAACGCATACAATCCATTAAGCAAGCTTTTCTGAATATTGCAATTCAAATTTATTCTCAATGAATTACGAAATGAGGTAACATTGATGATGTTCTTAATATTCTTTCCTAATTCTAGTTCAGACACTCGTTGGTAAACTTGTTGATAATTCTCAAGACAATAATTATCATTAGAATCAGCTTCTCTCATCATGTCTAGCAATTCCTTTAAAATACCAGTATAAAAATTATGAGGTGCTAATTCTTTAAGCTTGTCGTATAAAATATAACTATAATGAGTCCCTATTACTGAAGGTTCAATTTCACTTACTAAAACTTGGTTTTTATGTAATTCTACTATAAACTCCTGTGCATCTTTCTTCTTAAAACCATATCCTATAAGTAATTGGATTAGTTCTTCGAAACTAATACCCTCTTTAGCTCTATTAATAATATCAGATAAATATTCTGAATACTCAATGTTTGTATTATAATAGAGTCTCTTAAAATTTATTGTATCAAATTGTATAAAACGAAATGAATCATCTAATCTGTATAAAGAATTATTTGTGTACAGTTTAAAACGCTTTATTATATCAATATCACTCATTAATCTTTCGACTAATACACACAAAAATTCCATATCGAGTTCAGAGTACTTACTTAATCTATAATCAAATGATTCTGATTGACTAACTAAGGAATTAAAGGATCCTACAGATACAGCACCGAATAATCCAAATGGTGTTCCTCTGGTAGACATCCTTATAAAATATTTAAGAAATGATAACTTAAGCTTGTTGGTGAAGGAGGCTTTATCTTTTGCCTTATGGAGTTCATCATATAGATCCTGTGACGCAAGAAAGACAGACTCATTAACATTTTCTTTATCTAACAAGTTCTTTAAGTCAGCAGTGCTCAATTCATCGCTATCAAGAACTTTGTTCAATTCAGTAAACCTTAGTAGTGGTGTTCTAACTATATACCTTTTAAAACATTCGTATGAAATCTGTTGTTTTATCATTCTTGATTTTTATAATGCAATAAATGCATTCTCGCTGTCAAAAAATGACAGTAGTATCAAATTTTATTAAAATTACAGAATTATCAATGCTTAAAAATTAAACTGATTCACAACTATCTTCCTTAATTTCAAATTGTGTTTTAAAGAAGTCTCAAATTTCAACACATCCAGGCTGTCACCTCTGCATTCAATTAATAAACTAGTGTATAGCTAAATTACTCAATGAGTCAAACAATATAAACAGAATGATTTTAACTAATACAGATCAATCCTCATTAAAAACACTACCCAGTCCAATAATATATACAATCAGTTCGATAACTTGAATAATAATAAAAAGTAGTTTAGGCATATGTAATTCGTAACTACCTAAATCATAAAGAATATAGGTTTTCAGTGCAAGGTAAATAATGCCTGGCTATTTCGGTCTATCAGTGCCATTGATTTCGGCGTATGGGTGCCACTAAAAAAGATCATACAATGTTACTAAAAATCTGTTACTAATTTGTCTTCATCATAGTTTTTCTTAACGACTCCCCTTTCAGATCGATTCGATGTGAAGAGTTTACTAGGCGATCAAGTATGGCATCAGCAATAGTACCTTCACCAATAATGTCATACCACACTGATACGGGGATTTGTGATGATACAATGGTTGATCTGGTGTTAAACCGGTCTTCAATTATATCCATCAAAGCTTCCCGGGCATGGTTATCAAAAGCCTGTAGTCCAAAATCATCCAGTATAAGCAGATTAGTTTTCTGTAATCTGGATAGTTCTTTATGGTAAGTTCCATCTACTTTGGCAAGTTTTAACCTATTGAACAAGCGGGCCGTAAGGTATTATTGCACCTTTAAACCGTTCATACAGGCTTGGTAACCTATAGCTTGTGCCAGGTAACTTTTTCCAAGTCCTGAAGCCCCGGTCAGGATTAGATTCTCGTTCTTGGCCACAAAGTCCAAAGACGACAGCCTGTTGAACATGTTCTTTTCAAGGTTACGTACAGTTGTAAAGTCCACTTCAGCAATGGAGGCCTTTTGCCGGAAGCTTGCTTGCTTGATCAAGCGTTGGATCTTGTTATTCTGGCGCTCCTCCCATTCATGATCCACTAGGATAGTGAAGTACTCATCCGGGCTAAGATCATTGTACAGATTGTTCTGTAAGTGTTGTTGGTACTGGTTTGCCATGGCATTTAAGCGCATGTTTTTAAGTTTTTCGATTGTTTGATTTTTGTTCATGATTTATTTGTTTTATTGATATTTACCTGCTCCGTGTAAGTTTGCATGCTTGGGGATATGGGAGTTAAACCCTTGTATGTCATCAAGGCACAGTTGTTCTTTGTCCAGGTTGTTTTTTAGTATGTTTTTAACGTTATGGTATTTGAGAGCCTGTCCGTAAAGGGCCCTCTGACAAGCATTGTTTAATCGCTCAGTACCATATTTCCGGTGCAGTTGTATAATACCCATAGCCCTTTTATAGGCTATCTCCGGGTATTCACTTTGCTGTATGAGTGCATCTACGAACATCATTACGGATTCACCATGCTTCTTGGCCAGAGATTTGAAGTACTGTGGACTCCAGTCTTTATAGGCTTGGTGGGTGCTGCTCAGGTGGTCCTTGATAGTAGTATACAAGCCTTTTGTCCCTATACGTTTGTGCATGGCAATACGTTCGTGATTATAGTATACTTCAACCCATGACCGGGTATAGTGTATTTGTGTCTGTTTGCCGATAAAACGGTAGGGAACACTGTAATAGTTTTTGTCCGGGGAAAAGTATACATAGCCCATTTTCTGGACCTTAGCCCTACGGTAGTCTTTCAGTTCATAGGGTGTTGCAGGTAGTGGCTTTAAGTACCTGCGTTCAATGGATTGAAAAAGCTCAAGTCGGGAGCCTTCTTTGCGTTGAAAAAGTAAATTATTATAAGTAGCCAGTAAGCCCCTGATTTCCTTGTTCAACTCTGCAAAAGAAAAGAAAACCATGTCCCTTAAAGGGTAATAAATACGTTGATACACCAAGTCTACGGCATTCTCAACCAAGGCTTTGTCCTGTGGGGAATAACTACGGGTAGGATTGACTACACAACCATAATGCTGGGCAAAGTCTTTTAGTGACTTGTTGATCAGGGGTTCATATTTGGATGAACGGCTGACTGCCGCTTTAAGGTTATCGGATACAATAGCCTTGGGCACACCTCCGAAGTAGGAAAGAGCATTAGCAGTACATCCTATCAGGTCTTCACGTTTTTGGCTTTTGCAAGCTTCAACGTAGGTATACTGGCTACATGGAAGAATGGCTACAAAGACTTCTACAGGGATGAGTTCTCCCGTTTCTTTATCGGTAATATGAAGGTGTTTGCCTGCAAAATCGATCATCATCTCATTACCTGCTTTATGCTCAAGTTTCATGGAGCCTTTTTCCGTGGAGTATTTCTTGTTGTAATGCTCCATAAATTGGGTGTAGCTATAGGGGTTATCAACACTTGATTTATACTCCTGATAATGATATAAGAAAGTAAAACCGGGATGTTTGCGTGCCAGGTTGACCTTTTCAAAATATTTGATCAGGGTGTCAAAACGGTCATTGTTGATAGTGGTCTTGCTTGGAAAAAGCTCTTTCAGTGAGGCTTCATCTTGTTCCAATAACTCTCGTAAACTCAATTTGCTAGCCTTAAACAGTTGCAAATAACTGTTAACTGTATTACGGCCAATGCCTAGTACGCTTGCTATATTCCGGTTGCTTAAACCATCAAGGTGTAATGTAATAATTTGTTTTAAATCCATCGGATCAAGTTTTTTCGCCATATCTCTTTTCAATATTGTGAGATAGGCAAGTTACCTGATCTTGATTAGTGGCACGGTTAGAACCGAAAAAAGTGGCACTGTTCAAACCGAAATCACTGGCACTAACTTTCCGAAATCGGTGGCACTATTAGAAGCGGAATATCCAGTTGAATCTATAATCCCGGCAGAAACAAATATTTTTCCAACAAAAATCTTTTTTTGCCAATCTGATGCTTTCTTTGATATAAAATTACTTTCTAGGTAATTAATGAATCTAATTGCAATAGTACCTGCTATAATATTCTTATGAGATATTGGTTTTCCTCCTCTCTTAATTATAAGCTCATCAAACCTATTCTTTTCGAGCCTTTCCTCGATTAACTTATTAGTTTGAATTCTAAATTTATTTATAGTGTGGTTTTCTATAATATATGCACTAAAATATCTTAACAGATCCTTATTCTTTATTATAAATTTCTTAGAATCTCTTTTAAACACTATGTTTTCGTAAGGTTTTTTAGATTCACTAATATAGTTTTCAAATTCTTTAAATTCTTTAATAAATTTTGAGAAATTATGTAATTCTTTATTCTCATTAGCGTTCTCATCCATACTAGCTAGATGCCTTAAGAAGTTCCTGACTATAAAAACTAGATTCATGTCTATGCTTAAAGATGTTTCTTCTACTATTCTCTCAAGCTCCGCTTTAGATTCTAGATCAATATTCATAATGAGTTCATAAATGAATTTATTCGTAGATATTGAATCATGAATCCCAGGAAAGTATTCCTTTAGGATTAGTTCCTGTTCAAATCCGTATTTTATCTTCATATTAGAGATTTTCAACTAAGCTATCTGCTGCATCTTGATCAAAAGAAGCCAGATATGCCTCAGTTATTTTTAAATTGCTATGATTAAGCGCCTTAGAAATACTATATAAGTCAGCACCTTTGGTTCTACTTATGTCACTAAAAGAATGTCGAGCTATATGAAAGGATAGTGACTTATAAATCGAAAGTTTCAATGCAAGTCTTTTCAAATCTTTATTGATTTGCACATTTTTTGAATTCACTAGGTTTAACAACTTCAATTTATCCTTTTGAACTTGATTTGGGAGCAAAGGAAAAATATACAAGCTATCTTTCTTACTGCTTTTAGAATAGAAATCTAATATGCTTTTTGCCTTATCATTAAGCTTTATATTAACCTGCTTTTTGTTTTTACCCATTATGTAAATAAGTCTTCCATCTACTATATTAGACCATTTCAGTTGAATGAAATCTGATGCTCTTATACCTGCACAGTAATAGCTAAAAAGGAAATAATTTCTAACATGCCATAACGATGTATTTACTTCTAAATCGGCATTTTCTATACGTCTAACTTCAACTTCTGTCAATGCTATTTTATGCGTAGCTTCTTTTTTAATAGAATATTTATGAAATGGATTCTTTTCATAAGGTATTATATCTTCAATAATAGCATCATTAATAACTGCCCTAATAATTCTTAAGTTCTTCGCAATTGTGTTTGTTTTATTACCTATCGTTTTTAAGTATGCTTCGTATTCATTCAAGAATCCGACAGTAATCTCACTAAATAGCAGGTCTTTTTCATTCAAAACTTCAGTTGTATAATCTTTGAGTTTTTTAAATACAGATTTAAAATGCTTTGCATAGTTGAGTTGCTCTTTTTGTATCAATAATTTATATTGATGGTTAGTAAATCCAAACAAGCTTTGCTTATATTCGCTTCCCTGCCTTGTAACAATAGAGCTTGGACTAGGCTTAATTCCAGATTCCTCTAGTTTTATTTGAGCATTTTCAAAATCATTAAGAATAGTCTTTAGCCTCTTATTCTTAATCTTGTATTCTGGATCACTTTTACTAATCCATCTTCCACTTTTTGCTTTCGCATTAAAATAAGATCTATTGCTTACTTTAATGCCTGTGCGTCTTCGTATGTGGGATCTGTTTTGTGTAATTCGGATTAGTACAGGGTACTCACCATTAGCTCTTTTCACATGATGAAGTTCGAAGTTATAAGATACTATCATATCATTACGATTTCCATCAAATATACTAGATTATTTCATTTTGCGAAACATTTTTGCGAAACATTTTTTACTTTTAAAGAAATTCAGATACTTTTATACACTATTTATATATAAGTTTTTACAACAATTCTTGTGAATTTAAAGGCATATGAAAGTAAATCATAATTAAATATCAATTCCCAGGTGGTACCACAACAAAAACCCGCTTCAATGAAGCGGGTTTTTTGATTTAACGATTAAACGATTTCCAATATTCGATACCCGATTTACTGTTTCCCCCATCATTTTGCCTTTGAATTAACAGCATACACTAGGGAATATTTTAAAATGGTATTCTATAAAATCTAGATGAATTAAAACAGCACCTTAGTAAGATTGGGAAGCTTTGAACTTGTTCAAAGATCACCCAAGCGAACTTAGGTGGTGTGAAAATAAAGCAAGCATTTTATAAACAGCCTTGATCTTATTGCTTCGTTTTTGCATCAACCGGAGCGAAGCGGAGCTCATGAACGAAGTGAATAACGCAAAAATGAAGAGAGTAATAAAAAGCTTCTGGGCAGGTGGTACCTCAGCAAAAAGCCACTCATTCGAGTGGCTTTTTGTTATTGTAAATTGTCGATGTTCAATGATCAATTTGGCAAAAAAATCAAACCTATTTCAATTCATAGCAATCTTTTAATAAACTATGAATTCCTCTCATTTTTATATCTTTAAGAGATAAGTCAACGCCTAATTAGAACAACATCTTAAGAATCGCCTCCTTGTTTATGCTATCCTTAGCATAGCTATTGGCTGTATTGTAATATTACTTAGCAATACAGATACTGACAATGATAAAAGAATTGCCTATGAATCCTTTTTGAATTCTTCATATCAAAATGCCCTTGAAATATATACAGATACTGGGATTGGAGTTTGGTTTACAGATGAACTAGATGAAGATACACCTGAATGGATTCCGGTTAATGATGGATTGGCTGATGTTAGAGTTGATATGCTTAGAGTACAAGAAAGCGATATGACCGTTCTAGCAGCAACACATGGTCGTGGTTTGGCTATTGCAAGTTTTGGATACTTATCTGATGATCTAATAAAAGCTGAAGAAGCTTCATTTGAGGTCTATCCAAATCCTGCTGATTCGTATCTCAGGATTAGATTCTTATATAAGAATAATAATGCAGGAGATCTTTCAATTTTTGACCAATCCGGTAAGCAAGTTTACTCTGAAACCGATATTTCTTTCGCAGATAATTATCATGAAATTGATGTTTCAAGTCTTTCTCCTGGAATTTATATAATGAAATTTCCCACAGCAAATAGAAGCTATTCGAAGAAAATCGTGATCAATTGATCGATTCTAATAGCGCAAAACTGTAGGGAATTGACTCCTTTTTCTATCTTTACTATATAAAGTTTAGTTAATATGAATCGCCTTGTAAAAATCTCCTCCATCGCAGGCCTTATTGCTTGCGTATTCATTATTGTATTATCTACTAATAATGAGAAGCTTGACGAACGTCTTGCTTACGAACAATTCCTCGAACAGGAATTTAAGAACATGAATCCTCAGGATGTAGCTCCTGAAAAGGAAGATGTTAAAATGACCAATCCGCACATGGCTGCTCTTCAAGACTACTACAAAACTATCGATCCTACCTTAAAGCGTGTTCCGACAGAACGCTTACAACAAGCTTATCAAAAAACAAAAGCCATTGAAAAGAATGCTAATTTAAAATTCGGTGCAAACGACATCAGCTGGACTCCGATCGACTCAGATATGGGTGGAAGAACCAGAGCTATTATGTTCGACCCGAATGATGCGAATGATACCAAAGTCTGGGCTGGAGCTGTTACCGGTGGCCTTTGGTATAATGATAATATTACAAATGCGAGTTCTCCATGGGTTGCTGTGGATGGATTCTGGAGTAATATTGCCATTAGTTCAATTGTTCATGATCCTAATAATACTCAGAATTTCTATGTTGGAACAGGTGAAGCACAAACCGCAAGAACCATTTACCGCGAATCTTCAGGTGTTGGCGGCGGAATCTGGAAAACTACTGATGGTGGCTCAACATGGGCAGTTATTCCATCAACCACTAACTTTAAATATATAACCGATCTTGTAATCAGAGATGAAAATGGAACCAGTGTAATCTATGCAGGTGTAACATCAGGTGTTTATCGTGGTGCTGATCACGAAAGTACACCNTCTGATGGTCTTTATAGGTCAGATGATAATGGAACAACATGGACACAGGTACTTCCCAATATCCCAAACACTACAAAACCTTATGCTGTTGCCGATATCAAGATTGGTCCAACTGGAAGGATTTTCGTTGGAACAATGAGAAATCTTGATGGTGATGGTGGTTCCAATATCTTATATTCAGATCTAGGAACAAGTGGTTCCTGGACAGTTTATGATAATTATGAAACTATTATTAAAAATCTTCCGGGCCCTAATAATATTCCTGGTCGTGTTATTATTGCTCCTGCGCCTTCTGATGAAAACAGAGTTTATGCTCTTTTAGGTGTTGGTTGGGTAAATTCAAATAATGGTTTTATTCATTCTCAGGGAGAATATATCTTACGTTCCGATGATAAANGAACTACATGGAGTTCGGTAAATATTCCTACAGGAGTTTACTTCTGGGCTACACTATCATGGCATGCTTTCGAAGCAGTAGTTGATCCATTAGACCCGGATGAACTTTGGGTTGGGGGACTTGACACCTATCGCACAACAAATGGTGGTACAACATGGACTCAAATGTCTGACTGGAGAGGTCCTAATTATGGTTATGAGTATGTTCATGCTGATATTCATGGAATGATCTATAATGATAACGATCCATCAAAGCTGCTTATCTGTACAGATGGTGGAATGTTCTATTCTTCAAATGCAAATACCTCATCACCGGATTTCGAATCCCGAAATAAGAGTTATGGTACTTTACAGTTCTATTCTTGCGATATTATCGCCACTGCCGGACAATCAAAATTTGTAGGTGGACTTCAAGATAACGGTACTCTTCTTTACACTGGTAACACACTTAACGAAGGTCATTCTTTAAGCGGTGGAGATGGAGCTTACTGTTTCTTTGATCAGAATGAAAATTTCATTGTGACTTCCATTTATTATAATGGATATTATTTATTCGCCGATTATAATTACAGATATCAACACAGAGATTATTACGGTACGGGGACATTCATTAATCCTGCAGATTATGATTGGAAAAATAACATCCTTTACGCGAATGGAACTACATTCTTGAGAAACTATAAAAACACATTCTTAAGGATCAGGAATTTTGAAAATGCAAATCCAACTTATGATTTTGTTACCCTAACAAGCGGAGTTAATGTTCCATTCTCACATGTAAAAGTTTCTCCGCATTCACCAGTTGGAGGAGCAACCTTATATGCAGGAACCGAATCCGGAAGATTATTCAGAATTGATAATGCCCATAATGCACTTGCAAATGCAGTTGAGATTGGAAGCTCCAGCTTCCCAACAGCTTACTTATCTTGTGTAGATGTGGGAATGACAGCAGATACAGTGATCGCTACATTCTCAAATTATGGTGTTTCTTCGATCTGGCAAACTTATGACGGTGGAAGCACTTGGCAGGAAAAAGAAGGAAATCTACCGGATATGCCAATTCGTTGGATAATTTATAATCCGCATAATGCGAAGAAAGCAATGATCGCTACCGAAACAGGTGTTTGGTTCACTGACGAACTTGATCAGGCTAGTCCAAACTGGGTACCAGCAAATACAGGTCTTGCTAACGTAAGAGTTGATATGCTTAAAGTTCGCGAAAGTGATTATACTGTACTTGCAGCAACACACGGTCGTGGTTTAGCAGTAGCTTCATTCGGTCCATTAGGAATTGATGATCCTAAAACTGTTGATGAAACTTTCAGCATGGCTCCAAATCCAGCAACAGAATTTATCAATGTGAAGTTGCAACTGAATGAACCTGAAAATGTACAGATAAAGATCTTCGATCAGAATGGAAGAATTGTCGCTGATTATGATGAAGGAACTCAATCGGGATACTATCAGAAAACAATTGGAGTTTCACATCTTCAGGCCGGAAATTATATTTTCAAGCTGATCACTCCTACGAAAGCACTTACTCAAAAGCTGATCATTCAGTAGTTTGCGTGCTTAAAAGGATTCGCCTATTTTAGCTAATCAATTTAAAAGCAATGAACTGGTTTTTTATTTGGCTGGCACTCTATTTAATTATCATTTTCATATTGACTTTAAGTCATGTTAAATCAACGCGGCTTGAAGCATATCTGGTTAATAATAGAAATACCTCAACCTTTCCATTAGTACTAACAACACTTGCAACCTTTGTGGGTGGTGGTACTTCTATTGGATTAATGGCAATGGGCTATGAATCGGGATTTGCTGCTGTTGGAATTGGGATCGCTTATGTAATAGGATTCTTTAAGCTTGCTCATTTTGCAGGTAAGATCCGTGATAAAGGGAAAGAGTTTAACATCTATTCTTTCCCGCATTTTTTAAGTCATAAATTTATTGATGACCCATTAAAAACAAGTTCAAAACTCTTTACCGCAACCGTTAGTGGAGTAAATATCTTCATCTTCTTTTTCCTTTTGTCGGCACAGTTTGTTGGAATGGCAACACTCATTCAATATGCATTTGAGTTTGATTATCTAACTGCATCTATTATATCCTGTTTAGTGGTAATCCTATATACTACTATCGCAGGTTTATCAGGAGTGATCGTTACTGATATGGTTCAGTTCTTTGCCATTCTTTTGATGATCGCTTTTATCTTTTTGCCGGGAATTTGGGAAGATACGGATCAACTGAACAGATTATCTGAATTACCCGCCAATATGCTTAACGGAAGTTTTTATGGATGGATCTTTCTGATCGCATTACCATTATTTTTAGCCCCTTCTGTATTAGTAAGAATGGATCTTTGGCAACGCGTTTTGGCAGCTAGAGATAAGCAAACTGCGAAGCGAATGAGCTTATGGTCAGCAGCCGGAATGTTACCTTTTTATATCATTTTTCCTTTGGTAGGAATGAGCATCAGGCTTATTTCAGGTGATGCTCTGGATTCTAAAGATGTTACCTATTTATTCATAAACAGACATGCAAATGCTTTCTGGATCGGATTTGCAGTAGTTGGACTTTTATCTGCTCTTATGTCATCAGGTGATAGCTTCTTGAACTTAATTTCCATCTCTGCAATTAACGACTTCAAGAATTGGAGAAAGAAAAAGATCCAGCCTAAACGAATGCATCGAGAAATCCGAGTTGCAACGATCATTTTTGGTGTTATTGCAATGATTCAGGCATTAGCTTTTCCAAAGATCGTTGACTTAATGGTTGTTGGGATTGGAACCATTGTGATCTTTGTACCGGTTACTCTTCTCGCTTTATTAAGAAAAGATGTGAAAACGTATAAGAAGATTGCATTATTAAGCATTGGTTCCGGCTTTATTGTAAATCTGTTCTTTTTTACTTTAGGAGTATTTAGTCCTGAAACTTTTGAGCCAAAATCAAGTTTTATTCCAGCTTTCATTGTGGGCGGATTGGTATTATTAATTGGTATTAAAACAAAGAAACATGCTTAGTTTATATTCTGATGAATATTTTATGAAAGAAGCTCTGAAAGAGGCGAAACAAGCTTTTCAGAAAGATGAGGTTCCTGTGGGGGCAGTCATCGTATTTAACAATATAGTGATCGCAAGAGCTCATAATTTAACGGAAGCACTTACAGATGTTACCGCACATGCAGAGATGCAGGCTTTCACAGCAGCTGCAAATACTCTAGGCAATAAGTTTCTTCAGGAATGTACGCTCTATGTTACATTAGAACCTTGTACAATGTGTGCCGGAGCTTCGTATTGGACGCAAATTGGAAAGATCGTATTTGGTGCATCCGATCCAAAGAGAGGTTATAAAAATCTCAGTCCAAACTCTATCCATCCCAAAACAGAGATACTTTCAGGTATTATGGAAAAAGAATGCAGCGATCTGCTTAAACTATTCTTCGAGCAAAAACGCTAAATGATAGATATAAGTGATAAGATATGAGATATAAGATGAATAAAATAGTCAGCTCATCTCTTATATCTCATAGTTTATATCTTTATTAAATTCCCGCAGTATTCAAATTTCACAAACTGAGTGTAAATGCAGCGATCACCTGAAATTATTACTTGAACAAAAACACTAAATGATTGATATAAGTGAGTAGATAAGAGACATAAGATGAATAAATCAAATCAGCTCATCTCTTATATCTCATAGTTTATATCTTTTTAAAATTCTAGCAGTATTCAAACTCCCCAGGCTTTTCGTAAATGCAGTGATTTGCTTAAACTGTTTTTTGAGAGAAAAAGGTAATCTATAGAGATAAGTTATGAGAGATGAGATATAAGATGAATGAAATAGTCAGCTCATCTCTTATATCTCATAGTTTATATCTTTTTAAAATTCTAGCAGTATTCAAATTCCCCAGGCTTATCGTAAATGCAATGATCTGCTTAAACTGCTTTTGAAAGAAATAGGTATTCTATAATGATAAGTTATGAGAGATGAGATATAAGATAAAAAATGTCCATGCCTGAATAGCGTTGACCTTTTTTGTGATTAATTTATTAAATAATTCATTGGTGTTTTGCCATTCAATGCACGATGTGGTTTTTCATAATTATACATCCGGACTGCCTTTTTTAGATATTTTTTAAGTTCATTAAAGGTTTTAGGATGATAAGGATAAAGATAATTGTTTTTAATGATTCCATTTAATCGTTCTGCATGTGAGTTTTCATAAACCTCTTCAGCCATACTATTAATCAAACCAAGTTTTCTGGTAAGTTGTTTAAAATCATTACTATAATATTGACCTCCTCCGTCAGAATGGAAGATTGCTCCTTTTAAATTTTCACTACCACGCAGTTTGATGAGTCTGTGTAATGCTGGCAAAGTCGTGTTTTCAGTTCTTAAGTTATTACTAACATGATAACCAACAATCTGTCGATTATAAAGGTCCATGATGAAGGTTAGGTAGTAAAATCTACTGTTCATCTCATAATAGGTTATATCACTCACAAAAGCCTGGTTTACACCTGTAACTTCAATCTCCTTAAGGTGGTTTGAAAAACGAGTTACACCAAGGCTATTGGTTGTCTTTCGGTAGTTCTTGTTATGTTGGACCTTAAAACCATGCTCAGCACAAAGAAGTTCAAAACGATCTCGCCCGATAGTCTGCGGTCTAAGCTTTAGATAAATATCTCTTGCCGACATTCGTGGATGATCCTCTCGAACCTGACGAACTAAATGTAATAACTGCTGCTGTTCAGATTGCTTGTACATGTCACGACAAAATTTTTGATGGACACTTTGTTTGCTAACTCCTAAATAATCATAAATCTGATTCATTTTGAAGCTGTGCTTGGATCGATTGAATCTAAACCAGAGGATGCTTTCGAAACGGACTTTTTTTTAATCTCAATATTAAAACGATTCTCAGCTATTTCAATCATCTTTTCATTAAACTCGATAGCTAACTGTTTTTGTCCAACAATGCGTTCTAACTCTTTAATCCTTTGTTCTAATGCTTTGATCTTTTTTGTGTCACTCTTGGCTTCGACTACCTGTTTTTGATCTCTTTTTGCCATAGATGAATACTTATAAATCCAACGATAAACCGATGTTCTGCTAACTTGATAGGTCTTACATACGTCTGACACACTGTGTAAATTCTTTTCTAAATCGCGAACAATCTTTTTTTTGATATCAATACTAAAGTATCGAAGTCGTTGGGTTTTGGTTTCTGGGTTAAAAATACTGTTATTGACCATAATGTAACTCTTTTTTTGGTCAACTTATTTCAGGCACCGACAAGTATAGTGTCTTGTCCTAAAATACGTCTACAGGTTTGTATTAATTTATGCCACCATTTGATGGACTTGATTTGGAGTTTTATAATCTAAAGATAAATGTAATCTTTGCTCGTTATATAACTCGATTGCATTTTTACTTGTTTTCTTAGCTACCTTCGTGTTTTTAAAGCAGTTGTCAAGGTAAAATTCGTCTTTTAATATTCCATTAACTCTTTCAGCCATTGCATTTTCATAACAATGATTTTCTTGTGTCATACTAATTTTGATATTAAACCGGCTCAACATTTCTGTATATGCATTAGAACAATATTGTATTCCTCTATCTGAGTGATGTATGAGATTGTGGCCCTTCGGTAGCTGTTTTAAGGCCATTTTTAAGGCTCTTAAACTGCCTGCTAACTCTAAGCTATCACTAATGTCATATCCAACAATTTTACGTGAATATGCATCAGTGATCAGAGCTAAGTAACTATGTCCTTTAGACATGCTTAAGTAAGTAATATCTGCTACCCATAACTGGTTGGGAGCATTCGGTCTAAACTCTTTGATTAAATTCTTATGCTTATAAAAGCGATGCATTGAGTTGGTTGTTTTATGATATCTTTTTTTACGATAAACCAGCATGTCTTTCTCTCGTAGAAGGTCAAATAATTTATCTCTTCCCATTTTTATTCCCATTGATTCAAGTTTTGGTTTTAGCCAACAATACAGCTTTCGACCTCCTTCTCTGGATAATATTAACCTTCGTTCACGTATTAATCTAAGTATAGCCTCTTGTTGATGATTATGTTGACTTATACGCATTTTACTTTTGTAATAAGCATCCCTATGGATACTTAAATGCTTGCAAGTTTGAGAGATAGAATAACCTCCTTGGACTTGAGATTTTTGTACAACTATTGTTATTAAACGGGCTTGACTTTTTTTTTGAACTCCTCAATATTCTTAAAGCCTAACTGTTTCACCGCATCTTCAAAAAATACCTGGTTGGTTATATTTGTAAGATCCTTTTCTACCAATAATTCTTTTAATTGCTTGATCTGACCTTCCAATTGCTTGATTTTATCCTTTTCATCCATGGTTTGAATAATTACTTGTTTGTGCAATAGGTCAAATCTACTATATTTCTTTATCCAATTATAAATGGACCCTGGACTAATACCATAAATATTTACAATTTCATAAGTACTATACTTTCCGCTTTCAAGCTCATGAAGCACTTTTAATTTAAAATTCTCACTGTAACGTCTGATTGTTTTTTCCATAATTCTAAATATTGTGTAGAATTATTTCAGGACGGGACAATCATTTCGTTATTCATCATTCACTGTTCAGTATTCAAAATTTAATTCAATCCTTTACAGAAACCATAATAGAAAGCAACTACATTTACCAAACTGTCACCATCGTGTCTGATCGTAATGAGTTGTTCATTAACAGAGTCCATAAGAATCTTTTCTCCAAATCGTATAGCTTTTGCAGTTTCATAATTCAAGAAAAGCGTATCACTTTTTTCTTTATACGTTCCTGTAAATAATTCTCTATAGAAGAAAGCTCCGCTCCAGTGTAATTCAAACTCATTGTTCTCAAACAGTTTAAAAGTAGCTTGATTTTGTGTGCCTTCATAGCAGGCTCTAAAAACGACTTTTCGACTATCCGGTACTGTTTTTTCTCTAGTAGGGATCACTCCAAAATAGACAAGAGTAATACTCAATAACGCAATTGAAAGTGCAATGATGTTGAGTTTTTTTCTTTTCATTTAATTTTGGCTATTTGCTATTGGCTTTTAGTTTAGTTAAATTTAGTTCTTGTAGTGAGCTCAGTCGAAGTATCGTCAAATCGAGTATCGTCAAATCAATATCATCAAATCATTTAATCATTCATCATCTCTCGCTGCTTGATCTTTTTTCCGATGAAGAATTGAGGTACAGTCATTAATGCCAATACAACCGCAAACCCAAATGCTCCAAATACATAACTTATATATTTAAATGCTTCAAATTCTTCTCCTCCAAAATTTGCGAAAAGATCGATATACTGGGTTATACTAAAAGGATACGAGATCGTCCAAATCAGACATAAAGAGCCTAAAATGAGATTGATCTTGAGCTTATCCATCTTTATTTTATTGAAGAAATATCCAAATGCTAAATATGCAATTCCTAAAAGAGCTAAGAACGGCATGTGAGTATTCCATGATTCATGCATTAAACTCATCATGGTATTAAAGGAATCATGAGCCGGATCTTCAAAAGTCGACATCATATTACTTTGAAGTCTTACCATTAGTAAAGCTGCTATACCAAAGAAAGTATAGAAGCCCCCAATTGTCATGCAAATCTTCTTTGCATCTTTTTTAAGTAATTCCTGAAGGCTAAATGATCTGATCATTAGAGAGATATAAAGTGTATAACAAAATATGCATAAACCTCACAATTTATTTGGGGAGATCATTTAGGTGAAGTTTGCAAAGGCAAGTTAAGAAAAAAGCTTTTTGTTTCGCAATTCGCGCTTCGCAATTCGCAATTCGCTGTTCAGTATTCCGTATTCAGTGTTCATCATTCACTGTTCAATGTTCATCATTCACTGTTCAGTGTTCATCATTCTTTTCTTTTAAATTCTCTAAACGTCTTCTCAACCACTTTCTTAATGCTTCTATGATTTAGATCCAGAACAAGGATATATACTCCCAACCAAATCGCTGCCGCAAGTATGCCTGCAGTTTCAGAGATCAATGAAAATCGAATAAAGAAAAGATAAGAGAGGAAAAGGAAAACGATGATGCTCCAGAGTGGGATCTCAAACTTACATTCAACCTTTAGTCCGGTTTTACTTTCTGAGATCTTTCCCTTTGTTAAAATGCCGAGTAAGAGACTTTTATATATAGGTCTGTGCTGAAATATCGAGAAATTATCTTGCTCTTTTCTACCACCAAAAATATGATGCTTTTTTGCGTGATAACGGGTAGTATATGCAAATTCCGGATTCACGTATTGTCCAACGGAGATCTTATTCAATTCTTCCCAAAAGAACGACTTTGTAAGACCTTTCATATTATAAACCTGACTGCTAAGTTTGATCATGAGGAGTTTGTCTTTGAAGATTATTAATCAATTAATAGCTAGGTATATAATATACGAATTTTATTTTTAATAAGGCTTGAAGGTTCAGTGGTTCAGTAGTTCAGTGGTTCAGTGGTTCAGTGGTTAAATAGTTGAATGGTTAAATAGTTGAATGGTTGAGTTAATCCTTGTGTCTCGTCCTGAAATAGGTTTACATAAAAAGTAAACAAAACTCAGGATTATGAACAGAA